>NZ_DATCVJ010000847.1:0-2565 GCF_036566945.1 Chitinophaga sp.
GCTTCCGGATCAAATATTTTCACTTTGTCGATGGTCAGCAGGTTCTGGCCACTTACGTATACCCGCAGGTTTTGCAAGCCTATCCGTTTGCAAAGGTTGGCAGGAATATTATATCCGAGATCCAGTGTTTTCAAACGTACATAGTTGGTATTCCAGAACCAGAATGTATTGGGGCGGTTTACCCAGTACTCACGGTCACGATCGTACGCTCTTGGCCAGGAGCCATTAGGATTATCTTCTGTCCAACGATCTTTTACATATGCCATCGGGAAATTCCCTATCAGCCCGGATTCTGTACGCAGGTATTGACTGGCGCCGGTGGCTCCCTGCCACAACATGGTAAAATCGAAGTTTTTGAATTTTGCGGTCATGGTTAAACCAAAAATCCAGGTGGGATTTTCTGTGCGATCGAGGCGCACCCGGTCCAGATCATTGATTACATTATCTCCGTTTACATCTTCAAAAATCACATCACCAGATCTGGCACCATCCAGGTGTGCACTATTTTTAACCTGTGCTTCATCTTTATAAATACCAATGGCCTTATAATACAATGGCGCACCTATTTGTTTACCGGTAGACTGTTGCCAGGCCGGCACTCCGGGTGTTTCATCCCAATACAGGATCTTGTTTTGAGCATGTGTAATAGTACCTATGATTTCATAGTGGAATTTTTTGATGTCATTCTTATGAGAAATCACCATTTCAAAACCTTTGTTTTCCACACGGCCAATATTTTCCTGAGGCAGGGTCATACCGGTATAGCCGGGCATAGACAAGCTACGGCTCACCAGGATGTTGGATCTTTTGGTCATAAAATAATCTCCTTCGAAGGCCAGTTTATCTCCCAGAATTTTGGCCTCTATTCCTACATCATAGTTGTTGGCTACTTCCCAGGTAATGGCTTCATTAGGAGAGCGTAATTGATAAAGTCCTTTGTTGAGGTCACCTCCCAACATCACTCCGCCACCACTAAAGCCATAAGTGCTCATGTATTGGAAAGGATCGATCTGGTCGTTACCCATTTGTCCCCAGGACGCGCGTAGTTTGAAGTAGTCCAGTGTGCGGATGCTTTTCTTCCAGAAGTTTTCGTTAGACAATACCCAGCCGGCAGAAGCGCCCGGGAAAAGGCCCATGCGACGACCTTCAGGAAAATTCTGTGAGCCATCGTACCGCATATTATAATCAAAGAGGTATGTTTCCTTGTAATTATAGGAGATACGGCCAAAGTAGTTGCGGCGGGCATATTCGAAACCACTGCCACTATTATTTTTCTCTTTATCGCCACCTAAACTCAACTGATCCAGTTTGTCGCTGATAAAATATTTTCTGTTGGCAGAGAAGTTGTCATTTTTTAAAGTGGCCTGTTCAAATGCGATAAAGCTGCTGATATTATGTTTGCCAAAGGAGCGCACATAGTTTAGTTTGAAGTTGAGCGTAGTTTGACGCAGCGAACCAAATTGCTCCGATAGTTCCGGCGCACTCACGCCTCTGGAACCCGCATTCAGCTTGTGTGTGGGATCATTTGGATCTGCGAGCGTGTATAATGTCCAGGGCTTGATATATGATTTGTAGAAGTCGAAATTCTGGTCGTATGCGAAGCTACCATCCACAAACAATCCTTCTACCCACGGAATATTCACCACGGCCGACATGTTGGTATTGATAACATAATTTTTATCGCTCGTGTAGCCGATGGCGTTAGTACCTGTTACCACGGGATTATCGCCATACTCGATATCGGGTCCTGGCATGCCGTTGGGCCAGATCGCGTTTTCCGTAGGACGGCCCCGCATCAGTGAGCGGAAAATAGATCCGGCGCTGCGTGGAGGAAAGTTCCGGTTTTCTAAACGGCCCGCCAGATCAAAACGCAGACGGATGTAATCATTTACCACGGCGTCGAGGTTGGCCCTCACATTCTGTTGCTTATAATTAGTGGCGCTGTTTTTATAAATACCGTCCTGGAATAATGAACCCAGTGAAACGAAATAAGACATCTTTTCAGAACCGCCACTGAGCGACAGGTCATGCCTGTTTTGCAGTGAAAATTTCTTGATAGCGGCATCATACCAGTTGGTATTGGGATACAGCCATGGATCGGAGCCATCGCCAAATTTTTTGATCTGGTCATCCGTGTATTTCGGTGCATCGCCACCATACTTCAAAATTTCGTTCACCACCTTGGCGTAGGTTGGTGCATCGGCCATTTCCGGCAACCTGGTAGGCGTTACAAACGACTGGTTAAAACCATAACTCAGCGTTGGCTTTCCTCCTTTACCCCGTTTGGTAGTCACGAGGATAACACCATTCGCAGCCCGGGAACCATAGATTGCCGCGGCAGCATCTTTCAGAATGGATACGCTTTCAATGTCGTTCGGATTCATGCGTTCAAAACCATCCCTCGGGAAACCATCAATCACCACCAGTGGGTTGCTATTGCCTAGTGTACTGCGGCCACGGATAAAGATCCTGGAGCCATCGTAACCGGGTTCACCGCTATTGTTAACGGCAATAATGCCCGGAATACGGCCTACCAGTGAGTTGGAGATGTTTACGTTGGGCGAC
>NZ_DATCVJ010000848.1:0-7286 GCF_036566945.1 Chitinophaga sp.
TATACTGATGTAGATGATTTTCCAGATTTTATTTTTACAGGATTAAAAAAGATTAGCGAAGATTAATATTGTTAGTTTTCGCTAATGTTTATCAAAAAAATAAAATCTGGAAAATCATCTACATCAGTATAATCCTGTTCCAAGACAAAAAATCGCGGAAATCTACGCTTCAATCGCGGTATTCACCGTTACTTCTTTCCACGTTTCCAGGTCTGCGGTTATCGCTTCCATTTTCTGATAAGCCAATCCATAAGCATCTTCGCCAAGGAATAAATGCAGGGGTGCATTTTCTGCACCAGCGATGTCAATAACCGCTGCTACTGCTTTTTCAGGATCACCCGCCTGGTTACCATTGATTTCATGCTGATGCGCATTTTGCACCTCACGTACCGCCTGATAGGCCACTATCGGTTGTGCAGGCAAGCCCAGTGAGCCGGAGGCGAGAAAATCAGTTCTGAAATAACCAGGTGATACGATGGTCACTTTGATTCCGAATGCTTTTGTTTCGGCAGATAACGATTCAGATAATCCATCAACTGCAAACTTGGTGGCGCAATAAACGCCGAAGCCGGGGAATGCACCTGTAAAACCTGCAATAGAGGAAATGTTGAAGATATGCCCGGATTGCTGCGCTCTCATATGCGGTAATATAGCGCGGGTAACATTTAACAGGCCAAATACATTGACGTCAAAACTGGCGCGTGCTTCCGCATCAGACAGTTCTTCCAGACTACCTACTTGTCCGTAGCCGGCATTATTTACCAGTACATCTATACGTCCAAACTGGCTGATGGTAGCCGCTACTGCGGCTTTTACGCTATGCTCGTTTTTAAGGTCCACTGACAGCGGGAGAAAATCAGCGGCAGTAGAAATTTTACGCAGGTCTTCGAGGCTACGGGAAGTAGCGGCTACTTTATATCCCTGTGCTAATAATTGCAAAACGAATGAACGGCCCAATCCTTTGGACGCGCCGGTGATAAACCATACTTTGTTGTTGTCCATGATTTTTGTGCTTTTTATTAACACAAAAGTAGATCAGGAATACCTTCCGACTGTTACACGGATCAAACCATTTATTGCAAAATTCAAACAGTCCTGAAAGCACCGGGTGAAATGCTCGTTTGTTTCTTAAAGAAGTTATTGAAATGGGCAGGTTCTTCAAACCCAAGCGCATAACTGATTTCAGACACATTCCAGTTAGTATGTTTCAGCAAGGCCTTTGCTTCGCTGGTCAGCCGTTCTGCAATATGTGCCGTGGTGGTTTTGCCGGTAGTATCCCTGATAGCACGGTTCAGGTGATTCACATGTACGGATAATTGTTTGGCAAAGTCGTTGGCCGACCGCAGTACAAAACGCTGTGCCGGCGACTCAATCGGAAATTGTCTTTCCAGCAGATCGGTAAATACGGACGTGATACGGGACTTAGCATCCGCATGCTGGTACAGCATTTCAGAAGGCTGCATTTTAAGCGCGTAATGAATTACTTCGGTCAGATAGCTGCGGAGCAAATCATACTTATATATATAGTCAGTGCCGATTTCAGACAACATCTTTTTAAATAGCTGCGTCACTTCTTTATCCTGCGTTTTATTAAGCTGGTAAGATGGCATTCCACCCGGCGCCATCATGGGCAGGTCATAAATATGGCCCCTGCTGGTACCGGTAAAAAAAGACTCCTTAAATATGCAGAAATACCCCACACTGTCTCCCGACAAGGATTCCCATGAATAAGGTACCTGTGGATTAAAAAACATCAGCGTAGTACCCTTTACTTCCAGCGTTTTATCTGCGTAATGGAACAGGTAATGTCCTCTGAGAATACTCACCTTATAAAAATCACGGCGACTGTATTTCACGGTCAGATGCCCGTCTACCATACAGTCCTCCATGCGGAACACATTAAAATGACCGAGATCCTGCTGCAGGTTTTCGGGTACTGCGCTGAATTTTTCCTGATAAAACTCCTGTAAAGTTTCTGTCTTATTCATGTAACGAAGTTACAAAATTCAAATTACTTAACAGGCCAGCACCAGTTCATCCGGTTCCCGGAATTTACGTTCGCTGCTACTAATGGGTACATCATTGATGGCGGCCAGTCTGCGTTGCATTAAGCCATCAGCATTAAACTCCCAGAGTTCATTGCCATAGGAACGAAACCAGTTGCCGGTGTGGTCATGCCATTCATATTCGAAACACACCGCAATGTGGTTGTCCGTAAAACTCCAGAGTTCTTTTTTCAGTTTATAATCCAGTTCTTTCTCCCATTTCTTCGTGAGAAAAGTAACGACTTCTTCCCGACCGTTGATGAACTGATCGCGGTTGCGCCACACGGTATCTTGTGTGTATACCAAGGATACCTTTTGCGGATCCCTGCTGTTCCAGGCGTCTTCGGCCAGTTGAACTTTCTGCAGGGCGGTTTCGTGTGTAAAGGGCGGAAGGGGAAATTTTTGTTCCATTATTATTGAATTTAAGTTATGAATATTTAGATAGATCGATCTGTCTATTTAAAAGTGTTTAAAAAAGATGCAGTGCATCTTTTAGTATTTTTTCGGAGAAGTAATGCTTCGCCGGGGCTCCTCTGGTATTTTACTTTTTCCGGAGAAGTAAATCTCAGCCAGCGCTGCTCTTAACATTTTACTTTTCGGGAGAAGTTACTCTTCGCCGGGACTACCTTTCCTGTTTTACTTTTTTCGGGAGAAGTGAATCCGCACCGTTGCTTACAACAAACCGATCGCGGCTTTCTTCGCCTCCTGAACCGGCCACTGGTTGCGGTAAAGCTGACTTTCCACGATCGCAGATTCAAACAACAGGTACACGTGATCCTTCACCGATTGCTTTTCCTTTGTAAGAATGTCGCTCAAAAAGGCCCGCAGATCTTTCTTATGATCCTGAATGACTGTCAATACTGTGGTGTCTTTGTCGGTCGTTTCAGACAGAATATTCAGGAAAGCACAGCCCCGGAAATGTTCTTTCTCGTTGTTATCTGCCAGGAAATCAAAAGCTGCCTGGATCTTTTCTTTAGGTTTGTTTCCTTTATCGGTAAAGACTTTCAAGCCCGCCATCCAATCTGTATGCCGCTGCTGTAAAAATGCCAGCAACAATGATTCTTTGGATTCATAGTGCATATAAAGACTCGCTCTCGCCACGCCAGCTTCCTGTATTACCTGGTTAATGCCGGTAGCATGGTAACCCTGATTATAAAACAGGTCAGTGGCGGTGTCCAATAAACGCTGCTTCGGATCGCTGATCTTCTTCTTCATGTGACAAAGATATATAAAAATAGACAGATCGATCTATCTTTTTTCTATTTACATAAAACAGGTAAAAAAAAGGGCGACTTATATTATCTTGTCGCAGATCAATATTAAATAAACGTTAGCTGAGCATGCATTCAACATTCAGGAACCTTGTCTTTCCTTTTACTTTACTCTGTTTTGCCGCAACGGCACGTGGCTATGCGCCGGCGGGCCGGGAAGTTTTATTAACTGCACCGGACAACAGTTGTCCACACTCATGGGCAGATTCCGAAGTTTTATCGGCCGCACCTGGTCACCGTCATGCAGCCGCAGGCCTGCACGCATTAGCAGCCGCCCACAAAGCTGCTGCTCTGCAAGTTGTACCAGCAACCAACACAGCGGCTACACCGAAAGCTTTGCCAGACAACAACGCCGCTCCTGCAGCCTTAAAATGCGAACATCTTCCCACCCCACTGGGAATAGATGCCACCCATCCGCGCCTGTCCTGGTTACTGGCCGATAACCGCGATGGCGCCCGCCAAACCGCTTATCAGATCCGCGTAGCCACCGACTCGCTCACACTGGCAACGGCGCCGTTATGGACCTCCGGCAAAGTGAATAAGGCCGATATGCTGGTAGCCTATACCGGTAAAGCCTTACAGCCCTTTACCAGGTATTACTGGAGCGTGGAAATATGGGATAATGACGGTCGTAAATTACCCGCCACCGGCTCCTGGTTTGAAACAGGCATGGTGAACAGCTATAACTGGAAAGGCGCCTGGATCAGCGATGGCGACAATGTACAGGTGAAACCTGCCGCCAACTTCCGAAAAAATTTCATCGCTGCTAAATCGATTCAGTCAGCACGGGCCTATATTGCCGTCGCCGGATTATATGAGTTGTATATCAACGGGCAAAAAGCAGGCAACCACCGCCTCGATCCCATGTACACCCGATTCGACCGCCGCACGCTCTACGTAACCTACGATGTTACCCACCTGCTGCAACAAGGACAAAACGCCATTGGCGTAATGCTGGGCAACGGCTGGTACAATCACCAGTCTACCGCCGTATGGAACTTCCATAATGCCCCCTGGCGCGGCAGACCCGCTTTTTGCATGGATCTCCGCGTTACCTATACCGATGGCAGCGTGGAAACCATCACCACCGGGAAAGACTGGAAAACAGCCCCCGGACCCATTGTTTTCAACAGCATCTATACAGCAGAACATTATGATGCCCGCAAGGAACAACCCGGATGGAATACCACCGGTTTCGACGACAGCAAGTGGCAACAAGTGATGTTCCGTTCCGCACCGTCTAAAAATATTGTCTCGCAACAATTATATCCCATCGAAAATGTGGAAGAAGTGCCGGCAGCCAACATGACCCAAATCAACGACAGCACCTGGGTATATGATCTTGGCAGAAACATTGCCGGTGTCAGCAAGATCCGGCTAAGCGGTGCAGCAGGTACTGTTGTTAAGCTCAAACATGGTGAACAACTGGATAAAAAAGGATTCGTGGATCTCTCCAACATCGTGGTGCATTACCGCCCTACCGATGATACAGATCCTTTCCAAACCGACATTTTTACGCTGAGTGGCAAAGGCGAGGAAACTTTTATGCCCCGATTTAACTATAAAGGATTTCAATATGTGGAGGTGAGCAGCAACAAACCGGTGAAGCTGACGAAAGAAAGTTTGACCGGCTATTTCATGCACAGCAACGTTCCGCCTGTCGGAAAAATAAATGGCTCCGATACCATGATCAACAAATTATGGTGGGCCACCAACAACGCGTATCTCTCTAACCTGTTCGGCTATCCGACCGATTGCCCGCAGCGTGAAAAGAACGGCTGGACCGGCGATGCACAGATTGCCATAGAAACGGGCCTCTATAATTTCGATGCCATCACCATCTACGAAAAATGGCTGGCCGATCATCGCGATGAACAACAACCCAATGGCGTGCTGCCTTCTATTATTCCTACCGGCGGCTGGGGCTATGAGTGGGGCAACGGCCCTGACTGGACCAGCACCATTGCCATCATCCCCTGGAATATTTATTTGTTTTATGGAGATACCACACTGCTATCTGCTTCGTATGAACCGATGCGCCGCTACGTGGATCATATCACCGCCATCAGCCCTTCCGGCTTAACTACCTGGGGCCTGGGCGACTGGGTACCGGTGAAATCAAAATCACCGGTAGAATTTACTTCTTCCGCCTATTACTATGCAGATGCATTAATAGTGGCAAAAGCCGCGAAGCTGTTTGGCAACAACACGGACTATGAAAAGTACAGCGCGCTGGCAACAAAAATCAAAAATGCGTTTAATACCAAATACCTGAACACCAGTACCGGCATTTATGGAGAAGGCGTACAAACAGAGCAGAGCGTAGCTTTGTACTGGGGCCTGGCACCTGATAACATAAAAAGTAAAGTAGCCGCTAAACTGGCGGAAAGACTGGCGGCAGATAACTTCCACCTGGACGTAGGTTTGCTGGGTACCAAAAGTATCCTGAATGCACTCAGCGAAAACGGATACGCCGACGTGGCCTATAAAGTAGCGGCGCAACGCAGCTTCCCTTCCTGGGGCTGGTGGATCATGAATGGCGCCACTACCCTGTTTGAAAACTGGGATATCAACGCTTCCTCCGACCTGTCGCGCAACCATATTATGTTTGGAGAGATAGGCGCATGGATGTATAAAGGCATTGCCGGCATTAAACCCGATGAAGCCGCACCCGGATTTAAAAACATTTTGCTGTCGCCCAACTTTGTAGCTGGCCTCGATCGTTTTGAAGCCAGCCACGAAAGTCCTTATGGCACGGTGCTTTCTGCCTGGGAAAGAAACGGCGATGTCATCAGCTACCACGTCACAGTGCCCGCTAATGCCAGCGCAGACATTTACTTTCACATCTCTCCCAAACAAAAAATATATGTAAATGATAAACCGGTGATTACACAAACCACCGATAAAGGATTACGCTACCAGGTAACTGCCGGAACAAAAACGTTTCAGATTAAATAAGCAGGATCCTTTCTGATAATCTCTACTCCTTTCTTTCCCGCTATGATGGCAGCATGTGCCATATTGTAGAAAAGCGAAGTTTCAAGAATACCCGGAATTTCCTTTAAACGCGCATTCAAACTGTCTAATGGTGGGAAAGAACGGAAAAAGATATCAATGAGCAGGTTACCATTTTCTGTAATCACGGCCCCATCTTTTTTGTTACTCATCCGGGTCACCGGATTGGCCAGTGAAAATATTTTCTTCAGCTGCAACAGCACAAATGGGACCGCTTCCGGTATCACTTCTATCACCACCGGAAACGTAGTATACAACTGCCCCACATATTTGGCGCCATCACCAATGAGGATAAATTTATCTGCCATGGCTGCCAGCAACTTTTCGCGGGTATGAATACCACCGCCACTTTTCAGGGCATTGAGCTGATGATCAAACTGATCACAGCCATCAAAATAAATATCCAGTTGGGAAACCTCACTGATATCTTTTGTGTGAAAACCATTCTCCAGCAGGAGTTGCCGGGTATTAAAAGAAGAGGTAACCACAGTAATACTTTCAAATAGCGTTACCTCTTCTTTCAAAAAATTTACCAGGTGCGCAATCGTAGCGCCGGCACCTACACCTATTAATTGACCAGGTTTTATAAAATCCATCGCTGCCTTTGCAGCCACTTGTTTCAGATCTTCCATATCAGGATATTGAATGGCAAAGATCCGATTTTTTTACTACTTTTTTCTGATCAGCAACTTCCGCACCGTGTTGCCGGGAATCGCTTTCAATATTATCCATGCACTGTTTTCATCATTGTGCCGCACAATATACGGCCCTGTATTTCCCGACACGACTATCTTATGCGGAGCTAATGGAAAATAAATCATAGTGGGAGATGTAATGCGTGGATCATTCTTCCAGCTCATCGTAAACGTCATTTTTTTCCGGTCGTAATGATACTCCTCCAACGTGCCGCTAACGGCTGCCGGATAAGCCCTGTTGATCACCGGGAAATACGCGC
>NZ_DATCVJ010000849.1:0-4461 GCF_036566945.1 Chitinophaga sp.
GGTTTGGGTGCACAACCCTTCCTCGCTAAAGTGGTATACGAATTCCTCGAAACAGATCTGCTCATCCCTTATATCGAAAATGTACTGCGCGTATTTGACCGCTATGGCGAAAGAACCAGCAGGAATAAAGCCCGCATGAAATTCCTCATCCAAAAGATTGGAATGGAAGAATTTGAACGTCTCATTAAAGAAGAATATAAAGCAGTTAAGGTAAAAAGTGTACCGGTAGATGCCGATGCATGGGTAGCCACTACACCTCCGGCACCCGCTCCTGTACCCGCTTACAGCATAAAAGATCCTAAAAAATACGAAGCCTGGAAAGCCACCAACACCTTTGAACAAAAACAAAAAGGGTACTATGGTGCTTATGTGAAAATTACCCTCGGTAACATCGGCTCCGCCATCAGCCGCAAGCTGATTGAAGCCCTCCGCCCGGTAATTGCAGACGATGTAAGAGTAACCGCCAACCAGGGACTGCTGCTGAAATTTATTCAACCGGCAAATCTGCCCTACGTGTTCAGCGTACTGGAAGATGCAGGCTTTGCAGAACCAGGATTCGACAGCATCGCCGACATCACGGCCTGCCCCGGCACCGATACCTGCAACCTGGGTATTTCCAGCAGCACCGGTATTGCCAAAGTATTGGAAAATGTGATTACCGACGAATTCCCGGACCTGGTATATAATAAAGACATTAAAATAAAGATCAGCGGATGTATGAACTCCTGCGGTCAGCACGGTATTGCCAGCATTGGTTTCCATGGCAGTTCCATGAAAGCCGCCGGTAAAGTATTACCTGCCCTGCAGGTACTGCTGGGCGGTGGTATCGTAGGCGACGGCGTTGGTCGTGTAGCCGATAAGGTGATTAAAGTGCCCAGCCGCCGCGGTCCGGACGTATTACGCAGCCTGCTGCATGATTACGAAATCAATGGCCAGGAAAATGAATTGTTTAATGAATATTACGATCGTCAGGGAGAAAAATATTTCTATGAACTGCTGAAACCATTGGCAGATCTCAGCTCCCTCACAGCCGGCGACTTCGTGGATTGGGGTCAGGCGCAGGATTATGCCACTGCGATTGGTGTAGGTGAGTGTGCGGGCGTCATCATTGACCTGGTAGCTACCCTGCTACTGGAGGCAGAAGAGAAACTGGAACTGAGCAGCATTGCGATCATTAAAGGTGCTTATTCAGATGGTATTTATCACGCTTACTCTTCTTTCGTACAGGGTGCAAAAGCCCTGCTGCTGGGTGAAGCCATCAGTGGTAATACACAAATAGGTATCATCAACGATTTCGATAAACACTTTGTAGCGACCGGTAAATTCAGCTTTGAACCCGATTTCAAAACTGTGGTGTTGCAGATCAACGGCAACGAGGCAACAGAAAGTTTTGCGAAAACCTATTTCGAACAGGCGCAATCTTTCTACACTGCCGCACAAGCGTATCGTCAAAAAGCCAGTGAACTGGTACAGGCGTAATGATTCATTTATCAAAACAGGACCAATCATGCAAAATATACAACCTAAACTTACGTTAATAGGCGCAGGCCCGGGAGATCCGGAATTGATCACCGTGAAAGGATTAAAGGCGATTCAGAATGCCAGGGTAATCCTTTATGACGCATTGTCCAGCAACGAACTGCTGGACCATGCGCCGGCTAACTGCCTTCGCCGCTTTGTGGGTAAACGTGCCGGTATGCACGTTTATTCACAGGACGAAATAAACAGGATGATTGTAAAATATGCATTAACTTATGGCAGCGTGGTACGCCTGAAAGGAGGCGACTCCTTTGTATTCGGCCGCGGTCAGGAAGAAATTGCCTTTGCGCAGCAATTTGGTATTACTGCAGAAGTGATCCCAGGTATTTCCAGCGCGATCTCTGTGCCGGGTGTGAACAAAATTCCGGTGACAGCACGCAATGTAAGCGAAGGTTTCTGGGTAATTACCGGCAACACACAAAACGGAAATTTATCCCGCGACCTGGATCACGCTATCAGGGCTAATACCACGGTAATTATTCTGATGGGGATGAGCAAACTATCAGAAATTGCACAGATCTACAGCGCAGCAGGAAAAGGACAAACACCTGCCGCTATTATCCAGAATGGAACCTTGCCCACCCAGAAAATGGGCGTAGGTAATGTAGAAGATCTCCTGGAGATAGCTGCGATGAACGATCTGCATAACCCTGCGGTACTGGTAATCGGCGAAGTGGTAAGTTTTCACGAAGCATTCCAGGCGCTGAAAAGCAAGGTGTCAGAAGAACTTAAAATTGCCGTATAATGGAAGAAAATCAGTTATTCCCGGTGTTTTTCAAATTGCACCGTCTGCACGTACTCGTTGTAGGCGGTGGTAATATCGGATTGGAAAAAGCCAATGCCATGCTGGAAAATTGCCCCCAGGCAACGATTACCGTCGTGTCATTGGATTTTTTGCCTGAACTGGAAGCACTTACGCACCAGTATCCCAATATTACCCTGATTCAAAAATCGTTTTCCTGTGGCGATCTGCTGGGGAAAGACCTGGTAATAGCTGCTACCAACGACAAAGCGTTTAATTATCATGTTTGGGAGAAAGCCAAAGGCAGCAAAGTGCTGATCAATGTGGCCGATACACCGGAACTCTGTGATTTTTATCTTGGCTCTATCGTAAAGAAAGGAAATCTCAAAATCGCTATTTCTACCAATGGTAAATCACCTACCATTGCCAAACGCCTCAAACAGGTATTGCAGGAAGCTATTCCGGATACCCTGGATGAAGTACTGAACAAATTATCACAGATCCGTGATAAACTAAGCGGCGATTTTGCCAGCAAAGTGAGAAAGCTGAACAGTATTACCGATGTACTGGTAAAGCCTGAAAGTGAAGGCGTGTAAATTATTTTTTAAGTAACTCCAGCAGCACCTGCGCCTGGTTGTTTGTTTCGTCTTTAGCCCCGTATAATAGTGTTACCCGCTGATGTTGCGCTCTCTTTTTAATAGCGGCCAACAATTCTTTTTTCTCCTGTAATTCATGTAGATATCTTGTTTTAAATTCAGCAAACTCCGCTGGGTCATGGTGAAACCATTTGCGTAGTTCGTTGCTGGGCGCTATTTCTTTGGCCCACTCATCTACCTGTGCCTGCTCTTTTGAGATGCCTCTGGGCCAAAGGCGATCTACCAGGATGCGGTACCCATCTGTATCTGCAGCAGCTTCATAAATACGTTTAATCTGTAGCATGTCTATTTAACAAGACTGTAATAATATTGTTTTTTTGCTTTTATGGAGTCCCGGAAATTAAATATCATTGTACCTATGAGTAATCAACAGGAAATCATTTCAGCAACAATTGATTTTGTGAAGAAGGAATTAGCAGGAGCAGAAGGAGGCCACGACTGGTGGCATATTTACCGGGTATGGCAACAAGCACGGCATATTGCAGCAAAGGAAGCGGTTGATCCGCTGGTAGTGGAACTGGGCGCGCTGTTACATGATATCGCGGATTCAAAATTTCATAATGGAGATGAAAACATAGGACCCGAAAAAGCCGTAGCATTCCTGCAAACATTGGCGGTGCCGACAGATATCATTACACATGTGGAAAACATTATCCGGCATATTTCTTTTAAAGGCGGCAACCAGGAAGTAAAATTTTATTCGATAGAATTAGGCGTGGTACAGGATGCCGACAGACTCGATGCCATTGGCGCCATAGGAATCGCCAGGGCATTTAACTACGGAGGATTTAAGAACCGGCAGCTTTATGATCCTGCGGTACAGCCTAATTTGCAAATGACCAAAGAAGAATATAAAAATAGTACGGCACCCACTATTACACATTTTTATGAGAAGTTATTATTGCTGAAAGACCGGATGAATACAACTACCGGTAAGGAACTGGCAGCAGAAAGACATGCTTTTATGGAAGTATTCCTGGAGCGGTTTTATAAAGAGTGGGAGGGAGAGATATGAGGAGGTGATCGCCTCCGGCGATTGTCTTTATTCAGGATTACACAGATTTAGAGGATTTGCCGGATTTTTTGATTTTATAACTTTAAAGATTAAAATATTAAGGGAGATAAAAGCACTCGCTTCTATCTCCCTTAATATTTTCTAACAAAAGGTGGAAAAATCATCCCAATCATTACAATCAGTATAATCCTGAACAAAGACAATCGCCGGAGGCGATCCCCTCCCAACTAGATCTTCTCGAAAAACAGCGCTTTTAATTCATCCGCATCTTCCGGTTTCATTTTACCACCGAGGATTAATCTGAGCTGACGGCGGCGCAAAGCACCTTCATATAATTTTTTTTCTTCTTCTGTATCAGTGATAATGCCTGGAACTGGTCTGGAGTTGCCATTGGGGTCTAGAGCTACGAAGGTCATGAAAGCTTCGTTGGATTTATAACGGTATTGCTGTACCGGATCTTCTCCCCACACTCTCATATGTACTTCCATAGAAGTGTTGAAGGCACGGCT
>NZ_DATCVJ010000850.1:0-4682 GCF_036566945.1 Chitinophaga sp.
TGGACCTGACCAGGGTAAACTTCCTGGTAACCAGGAATACGGTATCCGCCAGTGAGCTCCTGTATAATGTACTGAAACCAGCTATGACGACGACTCTCGTGGGTGACAGCACTTATGGCAAACCCGTTGGATTTATCAATATTTCGTTTGGCAAGTATGATATGTATGCCGTGAATTTCCAGACTAAAAATGCTGCCGGAGAAGGAGATTATTTCAGCGGATTAGCACCGCAGGTAAAGGCAGATGATGACTATACCACCGACTGGGGAAACCTGAACGATCCGTTGCTACGCGCTTCGCTGATAAATATGGGGGTCCCTGCAGGATCACTGGGACGTTCTGCCAAAGTGGAAGGAAACAGACTGGCCCGTACATCGGCCAACAGACTGGATGCGACTCACTTTAAAGGCATGATTCAAACATTCAAAAAATAGGCATTGTTTACGGATGCAGGAGTTTCATTTTGTATAACTTCTACCGAAAAAAACACCTGCATCCGTAACGCCACTACATTGTTTTTGCTCCACTGAATCTATTCTCCGGCATATTGCTATCCATCGTTTTCACCACATCTAAGATCGTTTGCACTGCCCGGTAATAGAAAGAATGGTTTATCCTGGTATACTCGTCCGATACATGGTGGTAATCAGGATGATCTTCTACACCAAAGTACAGGAAGGGAATTTTTTGTTTAAAGAATTCATTCTGATCACTTTGTTTGGTCCAGTCGTCGGCGCCACTTTCCGGCCGGTCGTGACCGGCAATCAGGTGAACACTGCTACTGGCAGCTACTTCGTCAATATATTTCCTGGCATCCGGGAACTGAAAAGTACCACATACATACAATTCATTTTTGTCGTTGTGGGCAATCATATCCATGTTAATATTCTGACGAATCTGCGTGAGTGGTACCGGAGGTTGTGTTACAAAAGCCTTCGCCCCCTGTAATCCTTCTTCTTCCCCATCCAGCGCAGCAAAAATGAGGGTATAGCGGGGAGGATGTTTTTTAAAGTAGGCGGCCATGGCCAGCAATCCGCCTACGCCGGAAGCATTGTCGTCTGCCCCGTTATAAACGGAGTCGGCGCCGTTGCCGCTGCCTCTTATGCCCAGGTGATCATAGTGTGCAGAAATCACTATTACCGTGCTTAGTTTACCTGGAATATAGCCGTACAGGTTAGTACCCATTATCTTCTTATCTCCTTCCTGAAAATAAAATGGATATTCGTACGTATCGTGATAAGTAGCGAGCCCTATTTTTTTAAAGCGGTCGAGGATATAAAACTGTGCCATACGGCTTCCGCGGGAACCTGCTTTACGGCCTTCAAACTTGTCTGCCGAAAGGGTACGTATATCCTTCATGAGTTGGGAAGAATCTACGGCCGTTTGTGCCATTAGAGGGAGCGCAAATAACAGGCAAAAGCTGTAACAAAGCAATTTCATAAACAATGCATTTACGATGAACTATAAATGCAATGTACAAGATATTATTTGAAGATATTAAAGATGATGAAACTGCAAACATAGGCCAGTGCAGTCATGTACACCAGCTGTATTACCGGGTATTTCCAGGATTTTGTTTCCCGTTTCACAATCGCCATCGTACTCATACACTGCATGGCAAATGCATAGAAAAGCATTAATGACAATCCGGAAGCCAGCGTATATACCGGTGCTCCATCGGGCCATGTGGCGGACGATAATTTTTCGCGCAGGGTGGCATTGTTATTCTCGGGATCTTCTCCTACACTGTAAAGGGTAGCCATAGTGCCTACAAATACTTCACGGGCAGCGAAAGAAGTGATCAGTGCAATCCCTATTTTCCAGTCGAACCCCAAGGGACGGATAGCTGGTTCAATGGTATGCCCCAGTACTCCTGCATAGGAATTCGATAACTTTTCCGACTGAAATTCTTTATTCAATATCGCGGCTTCTTTAGACGCGGGGTCTACCTTCGCCAATAGCGGTTCATATTTTTCGTGTATCGGCTGCATTCTGCTGGCAGGGCCGTAGGAGGCCAGGAACCATAAGATCACAGATATCACCACAATGACCTTACCGGCATCTTTCACAAATATCTTTGCTTTTTCTACCATGGTAGTACCTACGTTAGCCCAACGCGGTGAGCGGTACACCGGCAACTCCATGATGAAATAACTTTTCTCTTTAATGCGCACAAACAATTTCATGATGGCGGCAATAAAGATAGCCATGAAGAAGCCCAACAGATAGAGTCCCATCATGACCAGCCCTTGTAAACCGAGAATACCAAAACGTTTGTCCGGAATTACCAGGGCAATCATCATGGTGTAAATAGGCAACCTGGCAGAACAGCTCATCAAAGGTGTTACCATGATGGTGATGAGTCTTTCTTTTTTATTTTCAATCGTACGGGTAGCCATAATAGCCGGCACCGCACATGCTACTCCACTGATCAAAGGCATTACTGACTTTCCGTTCAGTCCTACCTGCCGCATTAAGCGATCTGTTAAAAAGCTGATACGGGCCATGTAGCCGGTATCTTCAAGAATGGTGATCAGCCCAAACAAGATCATAATCTGGGGAATAAATACGGCAAAACCGCTAATACCCGCCAGTATTCCATTTATGAAGAAGTCGGTGACTTTATTATCGGGCAATACACTACTTAACCAACCACTCAGCGCTCCAAATCCGCCTTCAATCCAGTCCATCGGATAGGAGGCCAGCCAGAAAATGCTTTGGAACAGGAGGAACATCACCATCAGCAAAATGGCGTATCCCCAGAAACGATGCAGAAGGAGGTCATCAATTTTTTCCGAACGCAATTGTTTTTGCAGCGGATCATTTTCCACTACCGTTGCTTTCATGATATGCTTGATGCGGGCATACCGCTGCATGATTTCTTCTGCCTGTATCTTGGTTTTATTGAACTGATGTGCCTGCAGGCCGTTTTTGATGGCCTGTTTCTGAGTACTATTGATAAACGACAGATCGTCCACGTTAACGGCTATATGTAAAGCCCCGTAATCGCTTTTGCAGGCTGGCACTGCCTTTCTCACGTCATCGATCACTTCTTTGGCCAGCGCGTTGCTATTGATAAAGTCTCTTGGAGGTGTTTTGTATTGTGACCGTATGGCCAGATCAATTACTTTCTTTATTTCTGTAACCCCTTTATTTTTACGGGGATTGATGGCCACCACCGGTACGCCTAATTCCCGTTCCAACCCGTCCAGGTCTATTTCCACCCCTTTTTTGCGTGCAATGTCCATCATGGTCAGACCAATGATAACAGGGATTTTCAGATCAATGATCTGGGAGCAGAAGAGGAGGTTACGTTTCAGGTTAGAGGCATCTGCCACGATAATCACCAGGCGGGGACTATCGCTATTATCCTGATTAATCAGCACATCATAGGTCACATATTCATCTGCACTCTTAGGGTACAGGCTGTAGGTACCGGGCAGATCAATAATATTGGCGCTAACGCCAGGTACTATCTGAGCTGTTCCGGTTTTCTTATCTACCGTTACTCCCGGAAAATTACCCACCTTCTGGTTTAACCCGGTGAGCGCATTAAAAAGGGAACTTTTACCACTATTCGGATTTCCTACCAGCGCGATGTTTATGGGAGCCTGCATTCCTTATCTTATCCTATTATTTAATATTATGCTGAATAGGCAAAGTTAAACATTAATCATAGGGATGAATGATCCGATCGGGAAAATCTCGGAATAGGATATGTTAAAAAAAAGTGAAGTGAAAACATGGCGGCGTTTTCACTTCACTCGATTTATAATTAAGCGGTTAGGCTGGTTAGCTGTTGTATCTGTTTACCATCAGGAATTCCAGGAAAGAAACGCCTCCATCTAATGCGGGTGTTTCTTTTACGGCTTTGATGGCATTTTGGGCGGATGGACCTTTATAACGATATCCTTCTGTAGCAGCTGAATCTGTGTTTTCCTTCTGCGGGGCAGGCTTATGTTCATTGAGATCATTCGTGCCGTCAGGAGTCATTTTCAGGTTCAGGGGGCCTGGCTGATCATTGTCATAATCATCGTTGTCCCAATTGTCATCGTCATGACTGTAGCGGCTGAAAGAATAGTTGCGATATACTTCGCGGTCTACTTCTATATTCTTGCCTACCGGTACTTTTATGGTTACAGTCACCCTTTGTCCGCGGTATTTTGAATGCGGCGACAGGGAGAAGCCTTCGGGCAGGTACAGGATAGAATCCTTCTGATTCAGGTGGAAAGCGATATCATGTGCCAGTTCTTTGGCTTGTTGTACTGTGCGACCTCTTGAAAAGCGGGTTACTTCCACATCGAAGCTGTCGGTGAGACTTTTTTCGATTTTTATGCGAACGTAGTTAATCAGGACGGTATCGTCAGCTACCAGTAAATGATCGTCAAAGAAGCCGAAATGCACATCATCGTCGCCATCTGTCAGGATACCACCGGGAGCTTTTCTCAGGACCAGTTTTCCCTGGGAGGGCTGTTGAATGGCTATTGATTCTGTTTCACTGGCGGGTCTTCTGAAATCTTTCACCACAGAAGAAATCACCACAGCAGCAAACGCCAGTCCCAGTAACCACAGGAAGGTTAAGGTATAGCCGGCATAGCGGTTGGTTTCTTTTACACCAGTGAGTTTACGGATGATAAATATTACCAGCGCAACGATGGGGATACCAATCAGTAAGCCGATAG
>NZ_DATCVJ010000851.1:0-16846 GCF_036566945.1 Chitinophaga sp.
CCCTCATTTTATTTCCACCTTCAATACGCTTTTCAAAGAAGAAGATCGCATTGTGCCGGAAGGTGATGAGCTAATGAATACGGACCTGCGCATTTTTGCGCTGATCCGCATGGGAATTCATGATACCGATAAAATTGCGCATATACTGCAGTATTCCGTGAATACCATTAATACCTATAAAACCCGCGTAAAGAATAAATCCATTGTTGCGAACGAAGAATTCGAAAAAAGGATTATGGAAATTAAAGCGGTGTAATCCGCAACTGAAAAATTGTCCTCCGGATTAAATTTTAAAAATATTTAACAAAAAGCTATGAAAAATCCTTTTAGCTAATTACATTTGATATGTAGCGTTAAATAAACAACCAGAATTTGAAAGAGCATTGATGATACTGGTAGCCGGTGTGACCCTGTGTTTACTATAGTTTCCCCGCCGCTGTATTAGTATTAGCAATTATTGAAAACCAGAATTACTGATCGAATCAAAAATTTCACGTTAATCAATTTGTACCATGACTCGTCGTTCATTGCAACCTGTTAGGGAAGCGCGCTGCCCCTAAAAGCCTCCGGTACGTTATGTTTTAGCAGTTGTCATATAAGGTTTTGTTATGCTTATGCTGTACGCAGTATATAGCCCCACCACCTATTGCCAGCCTTAACCATGGCGTTTTCCAAGACTTAGAGTATCTGACATTTTCCTGAAAGGGAACAGGGCTTGCTATGCCTGCTCATGTCCAAAAAAAAATGATTGCTGGTGTAAAGCTGCTTTACGCCATGGGATTCTCATTCCTAAATATTGCATGTATGAAATACATTTACTTTTTTCTGCACCGGGGTATTTATTTTTTTGCGGCGGTGTGCCTGGTATCTACCAATACACAGGCGCAGAGTACGTTGTATAAAAAAATAAAAGATAGTACCGCTGTAAATGCCGACTCACTGGCCTTTTCAAGGGTAGTGTCTAACAAAAGAGACACTATGGGATATCTTCCCAACAACGAGCTGTTTTTAAAAACAGACCCTAACGGCGCTGTTTCTTCCGTAAATATTATGGAAGTAAAAAAACTACCCTATACCAGTATCGATCAGATGCTGATTGGGAGGGTAACGGGCGTGGATGTACGAACTCCCAGTGCTGAACCGGGAAAGCGCAACAGCGTATTTATACGCGGCACATCTTCACTGTTGCTGAGTAACCGCGATATTTTTTACGCGCAGCCCACTTATGTGGTAGATGGGGTACCATTAATTATGGACCACGCTTTTGCATATGATATACAGCGTTTTGATTTTAACAGGATGGGCACAGAAACCAATCTGTTGTCTTTCCTGGATATCAATGATATTGAAAGCATTGAAGTGCTGAAAGATTTTGGGGCCAGCGCAAAATATGGTCCCAATGCGGCTAACGGCGTTATTAACATTGTTACCAAAGCACCCCGTATCGGCGCTATGAAGGTATCGTTGAATGCTTATGCCGGCATTTCTTTACGCCCTTCTGTAGATGCGGTGAATGGAAAATATGAAAGCGATTTTCGTTTGCCCTTTTATGAAAAATATGCGGATGAAACACAGTGGCGAAATTTTCCACGCTACCTGGCGGATTCTTCGCAGGCCCGTTATTTCGGACCCGCTAACTGGGACGATCTTTTTTTAAGAAATGGATTTACAGATGGTATACAAGCGGCAGTAAGCGGTGGTACCCCGTTTGCCAATTTCCGTTTTAGTATAGGACAGTCTTCCCAACAGGGCGTATACGATAAAACCGGGATCAAACGCTACGATGTAAATTTTGGCATTAATATCCAGCCTGTAAAGAACCTGGTATTTACTACTTATGTGGCTATTGCTAACCTGAACCGGAAGCGGAATGAATTTATCCGCGACCGTGCCGGTGATGAAGACTACCTGTTTAACTACAGTTCGCCGCTGTCGCCTAACAAAGCCTATCTCCAGCAATACTATACCGACCTGGAAAATACGATTAACCGCAACAAGAATAACTCCGCGCGTATCATTGCCAATGTGAAGTATAGCTTTTTGTCGCATTTCACCTGGAATACGCGTTTCGCTATCGACTATGGCCAAAATTTCCGCGACTTTTTTGTGCCCACCGCACTGGGTGAAGGCAATAGTTATGTATCCAATTTTGATGGGCTGAACAGGCGACTGGTATTGGATAATTCATTGCACTATGAAAATACATTTTCCGGTAAACATCACCTGGACGTAAGCCTGGGGCAATATGGCCAATGGGATAAATGGCGCTATGACTATGGCAGGGCCTACAAGGGTTCCAGTGATTATGTGAAAATATACCAGCCGGGAGATGATAATAATAAGCCCGGTCGTTTCGGCAATTTCCGGTTGATGTTTAATACGAAAGATTTTACTCAGTCGAGACTGGCTTCTTTCTATAGCAACATAGGCTACAATTACGACAACAGATATTTTGTTTCCCTGTATGTGAGAAGAGATGGTACCTCTTACCTGGATGCTGATAACCGCTGGCTGGTATCTCCCACTTTATCTGCTTCCTGGAAAGTGACCAACGAGGCATTTGCCCAGGGATCTTCCTGGCTGAGCAATCTGAATGTAAGGGCCAGCTGGGGCCGTGTAGGTCGTTTGCTGATGGACGAAATGTATAAAGCAGGCCCGGTGTATAATGTGGATGCAGGTTGGAATGGTGTACCTAATATGTCTACCTACAATGCCTTCCCGGCTATCAATGCTGCTTATACTACAGGTTATGTAGTGCCGGGTACTTCATGGCCGGTGGTAGAACAGGTGAATGCCGGTATTGACATCGGATTGTTCCATGATCGCTTAAGGGCATCGCTGGATGTATATTCCAAAACAGACAAGAACCTGGTGTTGAAAGTACCCACACTGGAAGAAGAAGGATTCACCGGCATTGTTAAGAATGGAATGGATATCCGCAACTATGGTTACGAATTATCTATTGAGGCAGATGTGATCAGACATAAAAAATTCCAGTGGACGACGGGGATCAACGTGTATACCAACCAGAATAAATTAATGGCTTTACCTGATGGCTTAACGGATCTGGTGATCAATGACCGCCGTTTCCTGGTAGGTAAACCGGTAGACCGTTACTGGCTGCTGATCAATGATGGTATTTATAATTCAGATGCCGAAGTGCCTGTTAATCCGGCCACCGGCAAGAAGATGTCTTATCTGGGTGTAACCCTGCGTAAAGGCGATCCTAAATGGAAAGACCTGGACGGCAATTTTGATGTAAACGATAAAGACCGTGTGTTGAAAGGCCGCATGATACCTGCTGCACAGGGTGGCTTTAGCAATACGTTCCATTATGGCGAATGGGAAGTAAATGTGTTACTGAATTATGCATTTGGCCGTAAAGTGATCAACCAGGTGCTGGCCGATCGTTTTGATTTTGCCAACCGGGAAGGTATTGATGATCCCAAAGCCATCAAAGAAATCAGCTGGTGGTCTAAAGTAGAAGGCGATTACAGTAAAATTCCGCAATACAATCCCTGGAGCGCTGTGTATGCCTATCAGCCTAATCAGACTTTATTCCTCGAAGATGGATCTTATGTAAAGCTGCGTGCATTAACGGTGGCTTACAACCTGCATTCACCCTGGATGAAAAAAGCGGGTGTAGATCATCTGCGTGTATACGGTACCGGTAACAACCTGCTTACCTGGACAAAATACAAAGGTGGTGATCCGGAAGCAGTGAGCTATTTCGGTTATGACGAAGGCTACTACAACTGGGCAGCCCCACGCACATTTACACTGGGCTTTAATTTTCAATTCTGATGTTAAAAAACAAGATCATGAAAAATATTGCTGTTGCCGGGATCTTATTATTCCTGGCGGTCGGTATCCTGTCCTGTAAAAAAATGCTGGACGTACCATCGCACCGGGCCTTAACAGAAGAAAATATGTGGCAGACGAAAAATGACGCCCGTGCGGGATTGTCTGCCTGCTATGCTTTAATGAGAGCAGCCATGTGCAATGAAAATGCGCACTGGGTATATGGAGATTTGCGGGGTGGCGATTTTCAGTCGACCAAACGGGGCGATATCAAAGCAGTGGTGGAAAGTAACCTGAACGCTACTTTTTCCACCATGTCGGAATGGCGCGACTGGCGCAGATTTTATGCAGCTATCGCCCAGTGCAATCTCACGATAGCAAAATTGCCACAGGTAACGGTATCCGATTACCGCTACTCTCAGAACGACCTGAAACTGGATATTTCGCAGGCCATTTATATCCGTGCTTTCCTCTATTACTACATGGTCAGAATTTGGGGAGATGTGCCACTGGTGACAAAGGTAGCAGATGGTACCACCAAAAATATTGTACGGGAAAAATGGGAGAAGGTATTGGACTATGCCGCGGCAGAAGCCAAAACATGTATCGATGGTTTGCCCTGGAGATATAATGGGCAATCGCCGGAGCAACAGGGCGATTATCGTGGTCAGGGTGAATCGCATCACAAGTCCATTACCATTACTAAAGGCATGGCCTATACGTTGCTGGCGCATATTTATACCTGGAACGGGAGCTATGACAAAGCACTGGAATATGCCAATATTGTGATCAATAACGCCTCCAACGCCGCCTATAATTTTGTGAGTGTAAATGACCTTACCCGCCTGGATGGGGCTTTCCGCGGTCGTTACGACTGTAATATTTTCCAGGTGGATATGAACTTCGACCACGCAGAAATGTCTTCTACCGGACAGCTGGAAGACTGGACCCTGCGCGATCCTTATATCCCCAAAACGGAGTCTGAAATATATGTGCCAAGAGATAGCATCCTGAAAATTTATGGAGAGCCGCATGAGCAACGCCCGGATTACTTTTTTACCAAGATAGAAGATACTTATCCCATCTTTTTTAAGATGAAGCAAATCAATACCAGTGTGACTAACCCGGTATTGAAAATGTATACCTCCTGTATCATCGTATTCCGCTATGAAGAATTGTACCTGTTGCGTGCAGAAGCCAAAGCGCGGTTGGGCATGACAACGGAGGCACAGCAGGATTTGAACCGGATCCGCAACAGCAGGGCGCTTAAAAATATCAATGCAGCCACCACTGGAGAAGCTTTGCTGGATGCTATTCTGCTGGAGCGCCGTCGCGAGTTGATGGGAGAAGGCTGGTACTGGTATGATCTCGTGCATTTCAAACGTATTCCTCAATATACGAAGCTCACGCAGGCGGATGTAGACAAAGGCGCTGCTTACTGGCCTTTATCACAGGAGGCATTGTCCAACAATCCATCCCTGACTCAAAATAGTTTCTGGAAATAATAAATCACTGCCATGAAAAAATATTTATTACTGCTGGCGATCACCGGATTTTTTGCCTGCGAGAAGGGGATGCAGGACTATCGCAATGCGAAGCCAGTATCCGAAGTGGGCGTAAGTACGTATGATTTCCTCAAGGCACAGGGCACCTTGTACGATACCCTGTTGAGGATCATAGACAACGTACATCTTACAGAAGTATTAAAAAATGATAAAGTCACTTTTTTTATACCACAGGATAACAGCATTGAAACGGCCATGCGCAACGTGAATTTTGCACGGATCCGTTTAGGAGATCCCGGTAACTGGACGATAGACAGTGTTCCACTCAACGTGTGGGATAGTCTTTTGCGCCGGTATATTTTGGCAGGTATCGTAGATGCGGATTCCCTCCGGTATGCCGATGGCGCGGATCTCGTATCCTTATACCAACATGGAATGAATGGGAAGATGAGTCGTACCAATGCATCCGGCGCCGTAGGTGGTGGTACGGAAGTGGTGGAGTTCAGCGACAGGAATGATTCCCGTTTTATTAAAGACTGGTCTACCGCCCTGACACAGAATGTGGATATCAAAACAAAAAATGGTCTGATGCATATCCTGGAAAGCCGACACATATTTGGGTTTACCTCTTTTGTCGGCAAGGCTTATCCTAAATCGCTGGAAGCTATACAGGGACCTTACCTGGGGTATCCGCTTGAAATACCGGGTATTGTTAATGCCGCCGATTTTGATGAAGGACCTGTTAACGTGGCCTATAGTTATAGTAAGGATGGTAATCACAGTTATCGTCCGGATAATCCGGGTACCGAAAGTTGCTCTGAGGGAGACAACCAGGTAAGTCCGGGTGGCGGGTACAATGTAGGCTGGACCAAAGATGGTAACTGGCTTAGGTATACCGTGGATATTAAAGAAGCCGGCAATTATAAAGTAGAGCTGAGAATAGCCGGTAACGGCGGCGGTATCATTTATCTCATGGTGGATGATGTAGTCGTATCCAACGAAATTCCGATACAGGGCACCGGTGGATGGCAAACCTGGCAGGGCGCATTTGGTACAGCAGTTCTTCCGGAGGGCAAACACCTGATGAAAGTGGTGATCAAGAAAGCCAATCTGAATCTGCATCGTGTCATTTTTACTAAAATAAATTAATCAGCCATGAATCCGAAAGTATATACATATGCAATGCTTGGCATGCTGACAATGATGGTAAGCAGTTGTTATAAGAATCTGTTACCTGACGAAAAAGAACATTTCAGTAACAATGCCAATTTCGATGGTGATCAATATTCCGCCAATTTTGGTCGTACCAATGTGTTCTACGGCAAGTTTAATCCTGACTATTCTACGCAGCCGCTCACGTTTGAACTGCAAAATATTGCAGGCCCTGACGGGATGCCGGTACCGGCATTGCGGGAGGAAGTAGATACCTGGCAATGGAAAGAATATTATAGCGGGACAGAAAAAAGTGTAGATGAAATTAACGCCAAACGCACCTCCGTGAAAAGGCCGCTGCTGGACATTCGCGAGAATTCCGGTGACCTGGTAGTATGGGCAACCGATACCTCAAAACTAAAACCGGGCCTGTACACCTTCGACATTTTTGTGAAGAACAGTGGCGGGCAGAAAACTTTTCCAAAAAGAAAATTACAGCTGTTGCGGCCACGCCCTTATGAGCCGTATGAGTTTGATGATATTACCGGTGAGCGGAAACCTTTGAATAATGGAGGCGAAATCCATCCCTCAGTGTCAGGCGTACAGGATCAGCAGAATAATAATATCCCCGCGGAAAATGTAACCGTGTATTTCCGGAAAACAGGTACTGCAAAGAACAGTATCTCTATTAAATTTTTTGATGCAGATTCTGCGGCCATCCGGTTGCCGGCTTTTAATATCACGAAATGGGACAGTCTTGTTTACAAAAGCAACACCATTGTGAAAATGGTGCCTTTTGCATTTAACCGGAAAATGACCGCTGATAGTACCGTGGTGACCTGGGATATCACCAATCCTTTCCCGGTACTGGCGGATGTAGGGATCAATGAACGGGCCAGTATTGAATTTATCTATGAAAGGGTTTCATATGGCATGCGTAATCAGGCTAAACTGGGACTCACGTTCGGCATCTTTGAAGCAGGCAGCTGGGACATCATCTTTAAGTTTAAGGTGAATCCCAAATTCACCAACGATTAAGCCGGTAACTGTATTCTGAAAACATTAAAATTTCTGTGCCATGAATAAACGGTACTTACAACTACTGGCGATTTTTTTCCTGTTACTCACAGGAGCCAGTTATACGGTATATGCCCAGGAGGCCGTTACCATCAAGGGTAGAGTAACGGATGCTGCTTCTAAAGAAGGCATTCCCGGTGTGACTATCATTGATATAAAAAATAACAAAGGTTTGGGGGTTACTGATCCTTCCGGACAGTTTACTATCAAAGTAGAACCCGACAAAACCATCCAGTTCCGTTATATCGGCTATCGTTTTGAAACGATAAAGATCGCCAAAGCTACGGTGTTGAATGTGACGCTTTCGCCGGAAAATAAATCACTGAAAGAAGCCGTGGTAGTAGGTTATCAGAAGCGTACCAAAGAAACGGTTTCCGGTTCGGTAGCCGTTATCTCCGGTAAAGATCTGCAGGATGTACCGGTATCTAATATCCAGGAATTGCTACAGGGTAAAGTCGCAGGATTGAATATTCAGAATAACTCCGGGGCACCTGGTTTTCGTGGTACCATGTCCGTTAGAGGGGTATCTCAGCTGAATGTGAGTGGCAGTGGGGATCAGGCTTACCTGGCCAGTAACAATCCTTTATTGGTAATCGACAATGTGCCGGTAGATTTTGATGGGGGCATTTCTCAGTCCATGTTGCAGCCTGGCGCTGCCACTGGTCCGCTGGCGTTAATTCCACCGGAAGATGTGCAGTCGATTGAAGTGATGAAAGATGCACAGGCAACCGCGTTGTATGGCTCCAGAGGCGCCAATGGCGTAATTGTAGTCACTACCAAACGGGGCAACTCGCCTACACCGATCATTGATGTGAACAGCAGCATCTTTGTTAACTTCCCGCCTAAGTTACGGCCTACCATTGGTGGTAATGCAGAGCGCAGATACCGTATCAGTTCTATCCTGGCTAATTCCCGGGATATTGAGGAAGCCCGCAATAGATTATCTGCCGACGATGCCCTGTTCCTTACTGATAGTTTGAATGCTTTTTTCAATAACTCCACCGACTGGCAAGGGTTGTTTTATCAAACCACCGTGAATACCAACAACAACGTGCAGGTGAGTGGTGGTAATATTAAGATGAACTACAAAGCTAACTTTGCTTACCAGAAAAATCAGGGCGTCATAAAAAATACAGGCTTTAATAAGTATAGCCTGAACATGCAACTGAATATGCAGCCCAGCAAAAAACTGCGTATAGGCGCACAGTTATTCAGTGCATTGGGACAAAAGCAACGCGGTAATGGTGGCGGGTTAACGGACAATGGTGCGGGTAATTCCTTCACCACTTCCTTGTTGCCCGGCCCCTCCAAATTTGTAGGGAACCCTCAGCTGGATGGGTATGAGAATAACGTGGATGATAATAATACAGTGAACTTCAGGGGATTTGTGGATGTAGATTATGAGATTATTAATAATCTACGTATTAACTCTACTACCTCTTATGATTATTATACCGATACCAGGGATCAGTTTAAGATGTCATTTTCCAATAACAACGCCACGCAATTATATGGTTTTGTAGGTCGGCATGATGAGCTGAACACCCGTAACGGTGTGAACTATAGCTACAGTTCCAATAAAAGGGATATGGAAAAAGGAAATAATATTTACGCCAGCGTTTTTAGTGAAATAAATATTAAGTCAGATGACCAGCATGTGAGAGATGTGCGCAACGGGCCTAATGATTATTACTGGGGACCACGCGGATATTCGCCCCGTTTTTATCCGGGGAACGTATGGAATAATGCCGATGAAGTGAATGTAAATGGTACACCGGTATCTTATGTGTATCATGCTGCTTCGTGGGCTGGTTTCCTGTCTTATAACTTCCGCACCAAGTACAGTGTGGATCTGTCGTACCGCCTGGATGGAAGTTCTGCGGCGGGTATTAACAATCCATATACTAAAAATCCATCCGTTGGTTTCCGCTGGAATTTCAATAAAGAAAACCTGATGCGCCGACTCAACTGGCTGGATTACGGCTCCGTGCGTGTTACTTATGGTGTGAACAGCCGTCCTACTGCTACGATTCTTAATTCATTGGGAGTATATAAAAGTGTGCCTGGTTATAACAACAGTATCGCCACTATTCCGGAATTTGATGTGTTGGCCAATCCGTCTATGGAGCCGGAAAAGTCTTCACAGTTCAACTTTGGTGTGGACCTTGGTTTATTTAAAGGCCGCATTGAAATTATTTACGACACTTATTACAAGAATAACTACAACCTGGTAAGAGATGCTTATTTACCTAATTCTACCGGTTATAATAAGATACAGGTAAATGGTGGCGCCATTGTAAACTATGGTCATGAGCTTTCTATTACTGCACGTCCGATTGTACATCTGAATCCCAAAGGTTTCCAGTGGACGGTCACGGTGAATGGGGCCTATAACAAAGGCGTACTAACGGAATTACCTGGAGGTTCACAGTTTTACCTGAATCCGGACGACGCCAATCATCAGGCGATTGCGCTGAAAGTAGGTAGAAACCCACAGAGCAACTATTTATTCCAGACAGATGGCGTATATAAAAATACGGCCGATGTTCCGGTAGATCCTATCAGGGGTGTACGTTATAAAGCGGGAGCAGGACCAGGGTCCCAGTTTTTCCAGGCAGGAGATCCTATCTGGAGGGATTTGAATGGGGACTTTGCTTTGAGCGATGCAGACTATACGATTACAGGTAATCCGGAACCCGCGGTGACCGGTGGTTTCAACAATACCTTCAGCTATCGTAATTTATCTCTGAGTGTATTTTGTACCTATCTGATCAATCGCAGTATTTTGAATAATGCCATTGCGGCCAGGATATACCGGTTGCAATATCCGGATGAACAATCCATTACGGGTGTAGCAGCGGGGCCGGTGAATTTATATGATATCAACCTGCTGAATTACTGGAAGGGTTTGGGTGATGCGGCTTCGCGGCCAGCGATCGTAGGCTCCTTTGATCACGACCTGGTAGTGCAGCCTAACCGTATGAATCAAACGCTGGTAATGGAAGACGGTTCTTATTTCAAGATCAACCAGGTGACGATGGCTTATCAGTTCCGCGATTTTGATTTTATGAAGCGTTTAAAGCTCCGGGTATTGCGCGCATATTTTACCGCTTACAACGTAGCCATCTTCTCCAAATATTCTGGGCCTAATCCGGAAACAGTGACTTCGCTGGGAAGGGATGATATCAATGGGTATCCTGCTGCCAGTAGTTTTACATTTGGTATAGGCGCTCAATTTTAATAACGTTTAAATTATTTTCAGATGAGAAAATGGTATAAAATAGGACTCCTGATTTGTCTGTTGGCAGGTGTAGGCGCCTGTAAAAAATTTCTGGAAGTAAAGCCACTGGATACACTTTCCGGGAATGATTTCTGGAAAACAAAACTGGATGCAGAAAGTGCGATCAATGGGGCCTATGGTATTTTGCTGAATAAATTCACCAGGGGGATTTTATATAATGCAGGTGATTTCAGGGCCGGCAACTGGAACTGGTTTGGAAAAGATAACCTGCGTAAACTGGGACAGAACCAGATGCTGTCCACCGGCGGTGGAGATGGCGCAGACAATGCGCAGGACTGGAAAGAATTTTATCAGGCCATTGCATTGGCCAACCTGTGTATAGACAGGATTCCAGGTATCGCAGATCCCACATTCAGTAATAAAGACAAAAAGGCACTCACCGCAGAAGCGAGGTTTATCCGTGCTTTTACTTATTTCTATATAGTAAGATTATATGGAGATGTGCCTTTGCAGATAGATGCGTATGATACAAAATTACTGCCCCGCGAGAAAATGATCACCGTGCTGGAGTTTTGTTTGAAAGATCTGGATGCGTGCAAAGAGGACTTGCCACTGTATTATGATGATCCTACCAACCGGGCCGTAAGAGGTACACAGGGAGCGGCATTAACATTAATGGCACATATCAATATGTGGGCCGCCGGATTTGATAAAGCCAATCAGCAGAAATACTGGGCACAGACAGCCGAGCTGGGAAAAGCAGTGATGGATCTGAATGTGTATAAGTTGCTGCCCTATACGCCGGAAACCTTTAAGAGCATCTTCAAGGGCCGTTCAGAGGAAGGTATTTTTGAGCTGTCGCTGGATGCTAACTATGGCGGTCAGTTTCACTCGCTGATTTGTCAGTGGACGTTGCATGAACCTTACATCCATGATGCCCTCGGAGGCCGGAGTGAAATCACCCCGATGATTCGGCACCTGGACCGGGTATATCCCAGGGGAGAGCCGGATAAAAGAATGGATTTGTGGTTTTACAATGCCTATAGCACAGACCAGACACCGATGTTCCTGAAGTTTTCTGCGATCACGGATCCTCAGTCAAGGGACTATGATGCCAACTTCATCTTTTTCCGGTATGCAGATTTAATTCTGCTGAGAGCAGAAGCATTGTCTTACATGGATGCCGGACAGGCGCCTGAAGCCATCCGGATGCTGAACCTGGTGCGGGAAAGAGCAGGTGCTAAATTATATGTAGGTGGCGCCGGCAAGCCATTACAGGATGCCGTGTTTTTAGAAAGGGAAAAAGAGATGATGGGAGAAGGGCATTTATGGTATGACCTGATCCGCACTGGCAGGATCTCTGATAAAAATGTGACGGAAAATCCGCTTACACCGGATCAGATAACCATGGGCGCATGGACCTGGCCTATTTCAGGAGATGCGGTAAAGAATAACCCATTAGTGACCAGAAATCAATATTGGATACAATAACTGTTAAAATATTTACTATGCGCAAGTTGTTGCCCTTGGCCGGCATCCTGCTGTTGGTAGGATTATTAATGTCTGCCTGTAAAAAGGATTATTATGTAGACGGAGGTCTGGCAGACCCTCATTACAACGGTACCGTATACGACTACCTGGTAAAGAATCCCTACCTGTTTGATACCATTGCTTTTATTGTAGAGAAAGCAGGTTTGAAAGATATGTTGCAGAACGATTCCGTTACTTTTTTTGCACCCACCGATCAGAGTATTGGAGATGCGTTGGGTCAACTAAATGAATACCGCTATATCATGGTGGAAGACAGCGCCCATTTATCGGATATTCCGGGGAGTGTGTGGCGCAAATTCCTGATGCGGTACATTATGAAAGGAAAGCATACCGCCAATCAGTTTGCAAGGGTAGATCCGAATAACGTATACGCCTATCCGGGAATTAATTACGTGATGGCAGAGGGGTATATAGTCAACATCGGGTTGATCTATCAGAATTATAACGGTGTAGAAGCGGTGGGAGCACGCGTGCTGCGGTTAACAGACATTACCTATGATCCTGTTACTTACAGGAATAATCCGTATGTGATGGTGGCCTCCTCGGATATTCAGCCTACCAATGGGGTGATACATGCCTTGAATATCAAGCATACGTTTGGTTTCCGTGGTGATTTTTTAAATGCAGCAGAACAGGCGTTGCAGAATCAATAATCCAATAACGTATTTAGTATGAAAAGATATACTTATTTAACAGCGCTCGTACTCCTGGCTGGTTTGGGCGCCTGTACCAAGGAGGCCGTCAGCACCAGCGGGAAAAATCCTTATGAGGAAACGGTGTTACCTGCCATTTATATTAATAAAGATGGGATCACTCCTGCCAACGGCCATGTAGGGGAAGAAGTGGTGATCAGCGGGAAAGGATTTGAAAAGAATAAGGATAAATTATCCATTCTTTTTAATGGGGTAAAAGCGGCAGTAATATCACTAACGGATACGACTGTACGTGTAAAAGTACCGACACAGGCAGCTACCGGCAACGTGGCCGCACAGGTAGATCAACAATACTTTTTTGGTCCGTTTTTCCGCGTATTGGGCGTATTTGAAATGGACACATTGTTTCCCGGCAAGGTAGGCGCCAACGAAATTATCAACGATATTATTCCGGTAGATAATGGCAAATATCTGATAGTAGGAAACTTTACAGACTATAACGCCGCAGGAACGAAACCTGGCAGGGTAGCCCGGTTGAATCATGACGGAACAATGGATGGAAGTTTTGGTACCGATGCTAAAAATGGTACCAATACCGCTGTGTACACAGCGGCTGTGGTACCCGGTTCCTCCAATAAGTATTTGGTAGCCGGCGCCTTCAACAATTACCAGGGCGTGAGCTATGTGAATAGTATTGCGCTGCTGAATAATAACGGATCGTTGGCCGCAGATAAAATATTTTCTCCTTCGGCGAAAGATATTACGGTGTCTGCACTTAAAGGCGGAGTTTCCGGAACGGTAGCCAGTATGAAGGTACAGGCAGATGGAAAGATATTGCTGGCGGGCCTTTTCCGTTTTTACGTACAACCCAATTTTAATCTGACCAGTTCACTGGGGCTGGATTCTGTTCACCTGGATTCTATACAGGTGAATGGCCTGGTGCGTTTAATGCCGGATGGCAGTCTGGATAGCACTTACAACTACGACCTGGCGAAACATATGGGTAAGGAAGGCCCTAATGGCTATATCTATCAAAGTATCCTGTTGCCTGATGGCAAGCTGCTGATAGCGGGCTCCTTTACCAGGTACAATGGACAAGCAGTAAATCGTATTGCCCGTCTGAATACAGATGGTTCACTGGACCCTTCTTTTACCGTTGGCGCCGGAGCGGATCAGTTAGTTGAGAACATGGCCATGCAGGCAGATGGAAAGGTTGTACTGGTAGGTAATTTTAACAACTATGGCGGGGTGTCCGCGCCTCATATTGCCCGTATTAACGCCAATGGGGTATTGGACCCTACTTTTAATGTAGGCAAAGGTTCAGACGGATATGTACATGATATCAGTTTTATGCCGGGTGGTCAAATTATTCTCAGCGGCAGTTTCAGCCAGTTCGGCGATCTGAAAAGAAATAATATGATAGTGCTGAATGCCGATGGGTCTGTTCATCCTACCTACAATAGCAACGGTGGTTTTAAGATCAATCTTTCGGCAAGGAATTGGGGTATTATGAAAATTGTACAGCAGGCCGGAGAAAAATCCATGCTGGTAGTGGGCAGTTTCACCGAGTTCGATTATCGGGGAGCTAACCGCATCGCACGGATTACTTACCCTTAATCCCTGAAAGCAGCGTACCTTTAGGCAGCTAAAGTATATGCATGCCAGTATTTCCGGAGATTATAAAAAGTATTTCGTCACAACACCAGCAACATAAAAATCTGAATCTTTTTTATGGCGGGAAAAGCGCCGCACTGGCGTGGACGCCTTATACCAGGTACCTGCTGGCAACTTATCCGAAAGAAATTTTACAATTGAATACGGATGGGTTGACAGCAGGTTTGGTTAATTATCTTACCGCACAGGCGCAACTGGCTTTTTGCGCGGTGAACCAGTATATGAACGTTTCCGGCGCTGCCGGCGAATCATTAAAAGCTGTTTATCGCACACTGCTGGACGATATTATCCGGATCCTCAAAAGCAAACACACCGATTTCGGCGGACTCGAAGAACTGCACGGAGAGCGGTTAACACAGTGGTTGTTGCAAACCAATCCATTTGTGCGGGAATTAAATGGGGTGAACCAGCCCCATGTGCAGGGAGTGGTTTGTGCGGAATACTCGCCCGCCATGCAGTTATCCGTATTACACCTGAACCCCGCCACCATCAAGGGGCCCGTACTGGACATTGGTTGCGGTCAGCACGCCTACCTGGTCAGGCATTTACGGGAACAGGGCATTGCAGCTACCGGTATAGACCGGTTCATTGATCAGCCGGAAGACTACCTCAGCACCACCGACTGGCTGGAATATCCCCTGGAAGTGGGTTCCTGGGGCACTATTATTTCCAATCTTTCTTTCTCCAATCATTTTCTGCATCATCATCAGCGCAGCAACAGTGAGTACCTGCGGTATGCCCGCAAGTATATGGATATCCTGGCCGCGCTTCAACCCGGCGGCAGCTATCACTATGCGCCGCAGTTGCCCATGATAGAGGCTTACCTGCCGGCCAACAAATACAGCATTGAGCATTACAGCGTAGGAGATCACTTTAAGAATACCGTGATTACCAAAAGATAGTTATACGTACCTTCGCCGCTATGGCGTATGATTCTGGACAAATCGACAAGGTGATTACACAAACACAAAACTGGATCAGGGAACTGGTGATAGGTTGTAATTTCTGTCCGTTTGCGGGCAGGGAGGTAAAACGCAACAGTATCCGCTATCATGTGACAGAAGCCACTACACTGGGAGGCGTGAGAGCTGATTTTCTGGAAGAGTGTCTGCTGTTGGACAAAGACGCGGCCATTGCCACTACGCTGTTGATTTTACCCGACGCATTCCCGGTATTCCGCGATTACCTGGAACTGGTTACTGCGGCTGAAAAGCTGATCCGGCAAAAAAAGTATGAAGGCATCTACCAGGTAGCCGGATTCCATCCGCTTTACCAGTTTGCCGGCACGGCAGTGCAGGATGCCGCGAACTATACCAATCGCTCTATTTACCCCATGTTGCACATTTTACGCGAAGAAGATATTGAAAAAGCATTGCAGCATTATCCTCATCCGGAACAAATCCCGGAGCGCAACGTTAATTTTGCCCGTGAAAAGGGCACTGCCTACATGAAAATGCTGAGAGATAGCTGTTTTTAGATAGCTATTTTATATCTTAAGCCCTTTATCTCATACCATGTATTTTTTTAGTTTCGTTAGGAATATCATCAGTAAAACCTATTATATTCTTTCCGTGAGGCGCCAGGAAGCCAAGTGGGCCAGTAATCGTGTAAAGGAGCTGGAGACTCCATTGGGTGGCCGTTTGGATGATTTTACCTTTCGTAAAATCGTTAACAGTTACGCCATCTACAATCCCATGATGTGCGATGCATTTACTGCCTTAAGAGGAAGGGCTTCCCGCAAAGCGGAAAAGGAGCGCATGTTACAATACTTCATCTGCAGTTCGTTATTTGATAATTTTTGTGATAGAAAAGAGTTAAGCCAGGAGGCGTTGCACCAACTCTCTTTTGCCCCGGAAAGCTATACTGCCGGCTCTTTTGATGAACAGCTTTTTTTACAGTGTCATCTTTTTTTGAGAGATGGGGTACGCGACAAATCTTTTTATGAAAAGGTAACGCACGGCGTGTACCAGTCGCAGGTGGATTCTGTGAAACAATTTGATCATACGCTCAGCGATGAAGAAATAACGGACATCACTATCAGGAAAGGTGGCTATGCGGTATTACTCTGTCATTTTTACCTGGATGATCCGGCCTCTGAACCGGAGCAGCAATGCTGGTACCAGATTGGTGGTATTATTCAGTTAATCAATGACCTGTATGATATTCACAAAGATTACCAGGAAGGCATTGTT
>NZ_DATCVJ010000852.1:0-12714 GCF_036566945.1 Chitinophaga sp.
TAAGGTCTTTATCAGAAACAATAGCATCTTTCAAATCAATACCCCAATCAATGTCAAGAGCGGGATCATTATAAATGATACCACCTTCACTGCCTTTTTGGTAGAAGTTATCGCATTTGTACATTACTTCTGCCGTTTCACTGATCACCGCATAACCATGTGCAAATCCTTTCGGTACCAGCAGTTGGCGTTTGTTGGCTGCACTTAATTCGATCGCAAAAGATTGGCCATAGGTAGGAGAGCCCTTACGGATATCTACTACTGCATCGATAATACTGCCTTCCAGCACTCGTATCAGCTTGGTTTGTGCATATGGTTCCAGCTGATAATGGAGCCCCCTTAATACGCCGTAGGTAGAGCGTGCCTGGTTGTCCTGAACAAATTGGTAGGTAATGCCTTCCGCACTGAAAGTATTGGCGTTATAGCTTTCGAAAAAATAGCCACGATGATCGCCATGCACTTTTGGCTCGTAAATTAAAAGGTCTGGTATGCCGGTTTGTTGAAAGCCCATATATAATGACTACTAGCATCCAGCCAGCCATGGGCGGTTATCGTCCATAGCTGGCTGCAGAATACTATCTTTTTTGGTATTGTTCGTTATAATATTTCTGGTAATCTCCGCTGGTCACATTGTTTAACCAGGTTTCATTTTCCAGATACCAGTTCACTGTCTTTTCCAGTCCTTCTTCAAATTGGAGAGAAGGCTCCCAGCCTAACTCTTTATTGAGTTTGGTGGCATCTATGGCATACCGGAGATCATGCCCAGCACGATCCTTTACGTAGGTGATCAACTGAGCAGAAGTGCCTTCTGGCCGTCCCAGCTTTTGATCCATAATCTTACACAATAACTGAATAAGGTCTATGTTTTTCCACTCATTAAATCCGCCAACATTGTAGGTTTCGCCAATTCTTCCGTGATGGAAGATGGTGTCTATCGCCCTTGCATGGTCATTTACAAATAACCAGTCACGCACATTTTCTCCTTTACCATACACCGGTACCGGCTTATTGTTTTTGATATTGTGTATGGCGAGCGGTATGAGCTTTTCCGGGAAATGGTGAGACCCATAATTGTTGGAGCAGTTTGAAATGACTGCTGGTAAATGATAGGTATGATGGTAGGCCATTACGAAATGATCCGAACTGGCTTTGGAAGCGGAATAGGGCGAGCGGGGATCATATGCTGTTGTTTCCAGGAAAAAGCCTTCTTCCCCCAGGGAACCATATACTTCATCAGTAGATACATGGTAGAAAAGTTTTCCGTCCATGTTGTCTTTCCAATGTTTCCGTGCACTATTCAGTAATACTGCTGTTCCTAATACATTTGTTTTGATAAACGCCAGCGGGTCCATAATAGACCGGTCTACATGACTTTCTGCTGCGAGGTGAATAACCCCATCAAATTGATATTTCTCAAAAAGTGAGTCAATAAAAGATTCGTCCGTGATATCTCCTTTTTCGAAAATGTAATTCGGTTTATCTTTTACGTCTGTCAGATTCTCCAGGTTGCCGGCATAAGTGAGTGCATCCAGATTTATAATCTGATAGTCAGGATATTTATTTACAAATAGCCGTACCACATGTGAGCCAATAAATCCCGCTCCGCCAGTAATCAATAGTGTACGCTTCATCCCAGGTGAATTTTATTTTAATAAGGCTTCTTTAAAGTACTCGTAAGTGATCTTCAAACCTTCCTGTCTGCCTACCTTAGGTTCCCATCCCAACAGGGTACGGGCTTTGGTGATATCTGGCTGACGTTGTTTGGGATCATCTTTTGGTAATGGATGATAAACGATTTTCTGTTTAGATCCGGTTAATGCAATGATTTCTTCTGCAAACTGATTCAGGGTAATTTCCTGTGGATTACCAATATTTACAGGGAGGTGATAATCGCTCAATAATAAGCGGTAAATACCTTCTACCAGATCATCCACATAACAGAAAGAACGTGTTTGGCTACCATCACCAAATACAGTAAGATCCTGACCATTCAGTGCCTGGCTCATAAATGCCGGCAAGGCACGGCCGTCATTGAGTCGCATGCGCGGACCATAAGTATTGAAGATTCGTATGATACGGGTTTCTACACCGTGGAAGTTATGATATGCCATGGTAATAGATTCCAGGAATCTTTTGGCTTCATCATATACCCCTCTCGGGCCTACCGGGTTTACATTACCCCAGTATTCTTCCGGTTGTGGATGTACATTAGGATCTCCATATACTTCCGACGTAGAAGCTACCAGGATACGCGCTTTTTTTTCTTTCGCTAATCCCAGCAGGTTATGTGTGCCCAGTGAACCTACTTTCAGTGTTTGAATAGGCATCTTCAGGTAGTCGATCGGACTGGCCGGCGACGCAAAGTTCAAGATGTAATCCAGTTTACCAGGAACATGTACAAACTTGGTCACATCATGATGGTAATATTCAAATTCCGGCAAAGGAAAAAGATGCTCAATGTTCTTGATATTACCTGTGAGGAGATTATCCATGCCAATTACATGGAAACCTTCTTTTATAAAACGGTCGCAGAGGTGGGAGCCGAGAAACCCGGCCGCACCAGCAATGAGAATTCTTTTCTTTTCCATATGTCAGGTAAAAGTGGTTAAATGGTTGCAGGTGTACGTCCTACGCTTTCGTAATGATATCCTAATTCCTTCATACGAGTTACCTCAAAGAGATTTCTGCCATCGAAAATAGCTTTGTTCTTCAGACTGGCGGAAATTTTATTAAAATCAGGTGTTCTGAATACGCTCCATTCAGTAGCAATAATCAAGGCATCTGCATTTTCCAGGCAGGTATACTGATGGTCTGCGTAAGTTACTTTGTCGCCCACCACCTGTTTAACATTACTCATGGCCTCCGGATCGAAAACGCTCACAGTGGCGCCTGCCGCGAGCAATGCATCAATCATGTATAAGGATGGTGCTTCTCGGATATCGTCCGTATTAGGTTTGAATGCCAGGCCCCACAAGGCAAAATGTTTGCCTTTAAGATCGTTGTTAAAGAAGGCACTTATTTTAGGCAGCAAAAAGAGTTTCTGTTTCTCGTTTACATCCATTACTGCATTCAGTATTTTAAATTCATACTGTGCATCTTCAGATGATTTTACCAATGCCTGCACATCTTTAGGGAAACAGCTGCCACCATAACCAATACCAGGGAAAAGAAAGCGTTTGCCAATGCGATCATCACTACCTATGCCTCTGCGAACCATGTCCACATCAGCACCGAGTTTTTCGCATAGCACCGCTATCTCGTTCATAAAGGAAATCTTGGTGGCAAGGAAGGAGTTGGCTGCATACTTGGTCAGTTCTGCAGATTTTTCATCCATGAACAAGATCGGATTTCCTTGTCTTACGAAGGGAGCATACAATTCTCCCATTACTTTACGTGCTCTTTCAGATGTGGTACCAATCACTACTCTGTCGGGCTTCATGAAATCATCTACCGCTACTCCTTCACGTAAAAATTCAGGGTTGGATACTACGTCAAATGGGACTTTACAGTTTTGGGAAATTGCTGCGATTACCTTTTCGGCTGTACCTACAGGGACTGTACTCTTGTCTACAATTACTTTGTAGTCAGTCATAATCTTGCCTAAGTGAGTAGCTACATTGAGCACAAAAGAAAGATCTGCTGAGCCATCTGCTCCCGGGGGAGTAGGTAATGCCAGGAAAATTACTTCTGCATCTTTAATACCTTCTTCGAGACTCGTGGTAAAAAATAAACGTTCTTCCTTGAGGTTACGTTCAAATAGTTTTTCCAGCCCAGGCTCGTAAATGGTAATCTGACCCTTAGATAGCTTATTTACTTTGTTGGCATCAATGTCTACGCAAGTGACATCGTTTCCTGTTTCGGCAAAACAGGTGCCGGTTACAAGACCTACGTAACCGGTTCCTACTACTGTAATCTTCATGCGGGGGTGTTGTTTAAAAATGATTTAACGGACTGAATAATGTGTTCCAGCTGATCGGCGTCCATTTCAGTGTGTATCGGCAAGGAAATCACCTTGGTGGTGAGATTATCGGTTACTGGGAGGTCAAAGGAAGCGCCGCCGAAATGCTCGAACATTTTTTGACGGTGGCCCGGAACAGGATAGTAGATCATTGCAGGCACTCCTTTGGTTGAAAGGTATTGCTGCAGTTCATTCCTATCTGCACCGTTTAATTGAAGCGTATATTGGTGAAATACGTGATAGCTATATGGGGCACGGTAAGGTGTGGTGATTTGTGGTACATCTGCAAAAGCAGCATCATATGCATCTGCTACCGCACGACGTGCCTGGATGTACTCATCCAGTAATGGCAATTTAATATTTAATACAGCCGCCTGTACAGAGTCCAGACGAGAGTTGCAACCTACCACATCGTGGTAGTAGCGGGCCGACTGGCCGTGATTGGCTACCATGCGGAGTTTGGCCGCTATTTCATCATCATTGGTGAATATAGCCCCACCGTCGCCGTAGCAACCCAGGTTTTTGGAAGGGAAGAAAGAAGTGCAACCAATATGACCAATGGCGCCGGCTTTCTTTTTAGTACCGTCTGCAAAAGTATAATCTGCACCGATCGCCTGGGCATTGTCTTCAATCACAAACAAGTTGTGTTTGGCTGCCAGTGCCATCAAAGGTTCCATATCCGTTACATGACCGTACAGGTGTACCGGCACAATTGCCTTGGTTTTAGGCGTAATCGCTTTTTCTATGGCAGCTACATCCAGGCAATAAGTTTGTGGGTCCACATCTACAAAAACCGGTTTCAGATGTAACAGCGCAATCACTTCTGCTGTGGCAATAAAAGTGAAGGAAGGAGTGATTACTTCGTCGCCAGGTTGCAGTCCAAGCGCCATCATGGCAATTTGGAGGGCATCAGTTCCATTGGCGCAAGGAATCACATGTTTAACACCCAGGTACGTTTGTAATTCTCCGGCAAATTGCTGCACCGCACCGCCATTGATAAAAGCGGAGCTTTCCAGAACTTCTTCGATGGCTGCATCTACCTGGGATTTAATCTTCGTATACTGGCGTTTCAAGTCCACCATCTGAATAGGAACCATATGATCGTATATTTTTATTTTGTTTAAAGTGTGCAAATTTACAAATTTTGGGATTGGCTGGGGATTATCTTTGCATTCAGCTAAAAATTAAGTAAAAGTACGCAGCCGAATGATAGCAAAAGGAATTTATAACGCAGGGCTTCAATTATACAAGGCAGGGGTGCACCTGGCCGCTATGGCAGGTAAAACGAAAGCCCGGCACTGGCTCGAAGGCCGCCAGCACTGGGCCTCACGCATGCGTGAGGTGGGTATAGGCTCCCAGCCGGTGGTATGGATTCATGCCGCCTCCCTGGGTGAATTTGAGCAGGGAAGGCCTGTCCTGGAAGCCATTCGTGCCGCCTGGCCCTCGTATAAAATTTTATTAACTTTTTTTTCACCTTCCGGTTACGAAGTCCGGAAAGACTATAAAGGAGCCGATTTTGTATACTATCTCCCCCTCGATACCCCAGGCAATGCCCGGCAATTTCTGGATATTGTACAGCCCGCATTAGCCATCTTCATAAAATATGAATTCTGGTATCACTATCTCACGGCACTGCATACACGTAATATTCCCACCCTGCTGGTATCTGGTATTTTTCGTAAAGACCAGGTATTCTTTAAAGGCCATGGAGGCATGTTCCGTCAGCTCCTGCAACAGTTGACGCATATTTTTGTACAGAATGATATTTCCCTGCAACTGCTGCAAGGCATCGGATTAAAAAACAGCAGCATTAGCGGGGATACCCGTTTTGACCGGGTATTTGCCCTGTTATCGGAACATACCACCTTGCCGGTCATCGAATCTTTTGCCGCTGGTAGCAGGCTGCTGGTGGCAGGTAGCACCTGGCCGGAGGATGAAAAGGTACTCAGCGGGTGGTGGAAAGAAAAAACTGCCACCGATGTAAAGCTGGTCATTGCCCCTCATGAAATTCATGATAGCCACATTCAGGCGATCATCGCTTTGTTTCCCGAAGCGGTTAAATATTCTGAATGGCAAACCGGCGCCACAGCCAATGTATTGATCATCGATAACATTGGTATGCTCACGGCTTTATACCGTTATGCCACCATTGCCTATGTGGGTGGTGGTTTGGCCAAAGGGGGGATCCATAATATCCTGGAACCGGCGGTGTACAGCAAGCCGGTGATTATAGGCCCTGAATTCCAAAAGTACTTTGAAGCGATAGAACTGGTGGCAGCAGGCGGCGCACTGGTGATACATAATGAGGATGAGCTGCACCTGGCGCTGGAAATGCTGTTCCGCGACAATGAGGCATACGCCAAAGCAGCCGCCATTGCGGGTAATTATGTAGCCACCCATACGGGGGCTACACAAAAAGTATTACATTATATTCAGGAAAACCGCTTTTTAAGCAAAGAATAGAAATGTTGTACCAGGTGATGATCATCTTCCCATCCCTGTATGATTTTTATTTCGCGTTGTATCCAGTAGTCTGCTTCCTGCAGGTTACCACATTCATTAATGGTTTTAATGGAACGCTCATAAAGGTCCCTGTCGCCCCGGAATAGCTCCTGGATGAACTGGTACTTATCATTGATGCCAATAGCGGCACGGAGGTCATTAATGGGCATTTCTCCCAGTTTCTGGGCTACTTCCACCTGCTGTTGACGCAAACGGTCGTTTAAAGATAATCCTGTATTGCCTGCGAGTTCGTTCAGGTCTTTTCTGAGTTCGCCGGTATGCGTAGCCACATAGCCGTTGCCATTGCCGTTCGCGGTTGGTGGCACATCATCGAACAATGTGGCTGGCCGTGGCTTTTCCGGCGCGGGCTGATTCACCGCCAGCGTAGGAATAGGCTGCGCTGTCACAACGGGTTCTGGTTTCGGTGGCACCAGGTCGGCTGCGGGCGGTACTTCTGCTGCAAACGGACGAATCGGTTCCGGCGTGGTGGAGGGCGTAGGCTGCGCTGGAACGCTCGCTGCCGGCGCTATAGGAGGTGCCGGCTGTGGTGCAGGTTCGGGCGCTTTGGGCGCCGGAGTACTGGTAAAAGATTCCTGCGCTTTCGCTGCCCGGGTATTGATATCTTCCGAAGGAGTAATATGATTAAACGTTGAACTGGTATTCAGTCGGGCTGCACGGGTGTTGATATCTTCCGCTTCGGGAGCGGGTGTTTCCGTTACCCTGCCTTCTGGCCGGGTAATTTCCGGAACAATTTGCACAGGCTTGATATCCGCTGGTGCCGGTGCTGTCGGCTGGTGCACAATTTCCGAAATATTTTGCACAGGCTTAACTTCCACAGGAACCGGTGCTTCCGGCTGTTTATTTGACGCTAATATCGTAGTTTGCGCCGCGGTTGTTGCCGGCATATTTTCCGTTGCCGTTGATTGCGAAGGCATAATGACCGCGATGTTACCCTGCGTAGATTGCATCCGCTGCTGGTGTTGCCTGTTACGTGCATGCAGCACTTCTGCCTGTAGCAATTGCGCGTAATACGACAATGCGGACAGGTCTGCGCCGGAATTTTTTAATTCCTGTAGTTTTTCAATTAATGCATTAATTTTTTCCATGCCTTAATTGTTAACGGGTTAATGATAGAAAATATTTTATTTTCATAAAATTAGAATAATTTAATTAATTAGTAATCAAATTAGTATAATATGTTTATTGAACCTTCTCTTGCAGGAGGGCGGAGGGGCTGGATCGAAGTAATTTGCGGCTCTATGTTTTCGGGGAAAACCGAGGAACTGATCCGCCGGCTTAAACGGGTACGTATCGCCAATTTAAAAGTGGAAATCTTTAAACCTGCCGTAGATACCCGTTATGATGAAGGGAGTATCACTTCTCACGATGAAAATAAAATTATTTCCACCCCGATAGAAAATTCCCAGCAAATACTACTGCTGGCGCAGGATGTAGATGTGGTGGGCATTGACGAGGCACAATTTTTTGATGATGAGCTGCCGAATGTATGTGATGAGCTGGCGTTACGCGGTATCCGCGTAATCATTGCGGGGCTGGACATGGATTTTACCGGCAAGCCTTTCGGCCAAATGCCTTTCCTGCTGGCCAAAGCCGATTACATCACCAAGCTGCATGCTATTTGTGTGAAATGCGGGAATATTGCCAATTACTCCTACCGTAAATCCGCCTCGAAAGAAACATTGTTGCTGGGAGAAAAGGATTTGTACGAACCAAGATGCCGGCATTGTTATTATGAGAATGTTCCCTGAGCGGAGTTTGTCTTACTCAGGATTATACTGATTTTCAGGATTTTTACTCCTTTGATTTTTTGATAAAAAGATTAGCGAAGATGAATGCGGATATCCGCATTTATCTTCGCTAATCTTTTTATTCTAATCCTGAAAAAAAATCCTGAAAATCCTGAAAATCAGTATAATCCTGAGTAAGATAAAATCCGCATCAGAGTTGCTGCTGTTTCACTTTAAACGTAAATTTCTTTTGTGTCAGATAGCTGAATACCACTACCAGCGCGGTGGTACATATTTTTCCAATGGTAGGGTAAAAGTGAAACTGCTCTACAAATATCTTCATTAGCACATAGTTCAGCACAATGCAGATGCCCACCAGTACGAAGTAACGGAACAATTGTACCCTTCCACGTAAGTTGGAGTCTGAGAATACCACATATTTACTCAGCAGGAAGCCCGTAGGGAAAGTCACTGCCATCGACATGAACAGGGCGGCAATATGGGGCCCCATGTCAAAAAGGCCAAAATGCACGACCTGCTGATGCAGCACAAAATTGTAACACACAAAATACAGGAGGATGTCCAATACGGTATTACCACCGCCACAAGCAAGGTAGCGGAAGGTTTGCCAGGGCATCACCTTCGAAAAGGGCTGGTAAAAGAACTTAAGAATCTGTAAAATGGTGTTGCGTAACATCATAAAAATTGGCGCAAAGTTATACGTTTTCCCGTTTTTAGGAAATACTTTAACGAAAGTTAACAACTGTTATAGCTTTATCTTAACATATTCCTTTTTTTCCATGCTGAAACCGTGGAAATATTACTGCCAGCCGCTTCCTGTAAATTTATATTGTTTTGCTGCCATACGTACGCAGCCAGTATGGCCACCAGTTTATTTACATCGGCAGATTCCGTTTGTAACGACTGTGGCGTGAAGTACTTACTGATAAAGTTCGTATCAAAATTTCCGTCGATAAAGGCTGGTTGCTGCAGGGCCCAGTGTCCAAAAGGCAGGGTAGTTTTGATACCTTTTACCTGGTATTCTTCGATGGCCCGCATCAGGCGGAGCCTGGCTTCCTCCCGGTCACTACCCCAGGCAATGAGCTTGGCAATCATCGGATCATAATAAATAGGGATATCCATGCCCTGTTCATAACCATCGTCTACCCGCACACCATAGCCCTGTGGACGGATATAGGTTTCCAGTTTGCCGGTATCTGGTAAGAAGTTGTTGGAAGGATCTTCTGCACAAATACGTAATTCTATAGCATGGCCATTGATTTTGAGACTTTCCTGGGTAAGGGAAAGGTGTTCCCCTCTGGCTATTTTGATTTGTTCTTTTACGAGGTCCAGCCCGGTGATCAGTTCTGTAACAGGATGTTCTACCTGCAGACGGGTATTCATTTCCAGGAAATAGAAATTCAGCTGTTCATCTACCAGGAATTCTACTGTACCAGCGCCATAATAGTCACAGGCTTTGGCTACATCTACCGCACATTGTCCCATGGCCGCCCGGATGGCCGGGGTAAGACAGGAAGACGGGGCTTCCTCGATCAGCTTCTGGTGCCGGCGCTGTATAGAGCACTCTCTCTCGAATAAATATACACAGTTGCCATGGCGGTCGCCCAGCACCTGTATTTCTATATGTCGTGGGGAGCCCACATATTTTTCTATAAATACGGCGTCATCACCAAAGGCATTCAGGGCTTCACTTTTCGCCATCCTGATTTGCTCTTCCAGTTCTTCAGGATTGTTGACCACCCGCATTCCCTTACCACCGCCACCTGCAGAGGCTTTGATGAGAATAGGGAATCCTGTTTTCTGCACTACCTCCCGGGCTTCTTCCACACTACGTAGAGGCGTTTCCGTTCCTGGTACCATAGGTACGCCAAACTTTTGTGCCGCCTGTTTGGCGGCCAGTTTGCTGCCCATCACCTCAATCGACGCGGCAGAAGGGCCGATGAAAGTAATCCCTGCATCGGTTACCTGCTGGGCAAACCTGGCATTTTCACTCAAAAAGCCATATCCCGGATGAATACCATCGGCGCCTTTTTCTTTGGCCACGGCGATGATTTTTTCACCTAATAAGTAAGATTGATTGGAAGGAGCAGGACCTATACAAACAGCTTCATCTGCATATTGTACAAATGGCATGGTACGATCTGCTTCGGAGTATACCGCCACCGTTTTTATTCCCATTTCCCGCGCGGAACGCATAATACGTAACGCTATTTCCCCCCTATTGGCAACCAGAATTTTATTCATCGCTATCTTTTAAGGAGGGGCTAATATACTTCTTTAAGAGCATAAAGCTCAAAGCATAAAGCAAAAAGCTATTGAAGCGGAAGATCGACGTTGTATCCGCTAAAGTCATTCGCTTCAATAGCTTTTTGCTTTCATCTTTCCGCTTTTTGCTATCTTTGCGGCCACCATGACCCGGAACAATCCAATACATCAAACACTTACCCTTGTAAAAAAGGATCTTACGCTGGAATTGCGCCAGCAATATGCTTTTTATGGGGTATTGCTCTATATCGTATCCACCGTTTTCGTGATCAACCTGATGATGGGACGACCGGAAGATAAGGTCTGGAATGCGCTTTTCTGGGTGATACAGTTGTTTGTGGCGGTAAATGCGGTAGCTAAAAGCTTTATGCAGGAAAGCCGGGGACGCCTGCTGTATTTCTATTCCCTGGTGAACCCGCGGGTGTTTATTGCGGCCAAACTGATCTACAACGTTATATTAATGACCCTGATGAGCCTTATTGCCCTGGTTTGCAGCATCGCTTTCCTGGGCAATCCTATTATTAACCCGCTCTATTTCATTGGTATGGTGTTACTGGGCGGCGTGAGTTTATCGCTATTATTCACCATGCTGGCGGCTATCGCGGCGCAGGCCAATCACAATGCTGCCCTGATGGCGGTCATGGGCTTCCCGCTCATTATGCCGGTGCTGATGCTGCTGGCTAACATCTCCTTGTCGGCGTTTGTAACGGTATTTCAGCCAGAGCTGCCAAAAATGTTCCTGCTGCTGGGTGGCATGGATATCCTCGTAATTGCACTGACAATGATACTTTTCCCGTTTCTGTGGAAAGACTGATATTAGAAATATCAAACAAAAAGCGCACTTCTGTAAAGGATATTTAACAGGGATTTACTGCTGTTGGATAAACTTAAAATCCCCGAAAATCTTTGTGATTAGGTTTAAAACGTGTAGGTTTGCCCCCGAATATAGCTGTTAAAAAATGGCCAGACATTGGTGGAAAGCATTAGCGATACTGCTTCTTATATATGTAATTATCGCTGGGTTCACTGTTAAAATACCAATAATAGGAACCAATGGACAATCATCCCGTGGATTGTTCTTTCACGTACCGATGTGGATATGCATGTATACCATGTTCACCGTATCGATTATCTACTCCCTGCTTTATTTGTCGAAATATGATTTAAAGAATGATGTGATTGCCTCCAGCGCTGCCGGAGTGGGCACTTTCTTTGGCGTATTGGGATTTGCAACAGGAACACTTTGGGCCACTTACACCTGGGGCGGTACGCTTACAGATGATCCCAAACAGATGTGTACGGCCATCGCCATATTGATTTATATGGCTTACCTGGTATTGCGCATGTCTGTGCATGACCTGGACAAACGGGCACGCATATCCGCAGTTTTCAATGTTTTTGCTTTTGCGTTATTAATACCGCTGACTTATATCATTCCCCGCATGGTAGATTCGCTGCATCCGGGAAGTGCTACCACACCGGGTTTTGCGTCAAAAGATACTGACGGAACCATGAAAATGGTGTTGTATCCTGCCTTTATAGGATGGACATTATTGAGCGTGTGGATATTTTCACTGGTGGTACGTTACAAGAAATTACAGCTTAAAAATATTTTTAAATGATCAACAAAGCGTTTTCATTTTGCCTGACCCTGGCCTTGCTATTCATTTCAGTGCTGGCAAATGCACAACAGCAGAATACAGAGAAAGGACCAGTCAACGAATTTTTCCGCAGCAATGATAAGATATATGTGATTGTAGGTGTGTTGGTGATCATCTTTTTAGGAATTGTGTTATTTCTTATTAGCCTGGACAGAAAAATCGGTAAACTGGAGGAAAGAGAAAAGAATAATCCGTAGTAGCATACAATCTAATCGTTATACCAAAACAATAATTTATGTCGCAAGATCAGCATTATAGCTTTTTCCAGAGTGTGGAAAAAAGCTTCGACAAAGCAGCTGCGTTCACCAAATGGGACAAAGGTATCCTGGAGCAGATCAAAGCCTGCAACGCCGTTTACCAGATTAAATTCCCGGTGAGGATAGGCGATTCTGTACAGGTAATTGAAGCTTACCGCGTACAACATTCCCATCATAAACTCCCTTGTAAGGGTGGTATCCGCTTCAGTGAAGAAGTAAACCAGGACGAAGTAATGGCGTTGGCATCTCTGATGACCTACAAATGCGCTATTGTGAATGTTCCATTCGGTGGTGCCAAAGGT
>NZ_DATCVJ010000853.1:0-17088 GCF_036566945.1 Chitinophaga sp.
TAATTCGTAATTTGTAATTCGTAATTATTTAACGTATTTTGTACGCTTATCTGCAACTTATTTGAACAATGAAAAAAGTAATCCTAAGCGGCATGCTGGCGTTATCCTGTTGGATGGGGCAGGCAGTGCAGGCACAAAACAAACATTCCTTTGCCTTGAGTAAAACTGATTTCGTGCTGGATGGCAAGCCTTTCCAGATGATCAGTGGTGAAATGCACCCGGCCCGTATTCCGCATGAATACTGGCGTCATCGTATTCAGATGGCGAAAGCAATGGGCTGTAATACAATTGCGGCTTATGTTTTCTGGAACTATCATGAGCCGGTGAAGGGACAGTTTGATTTCAGCACTGGCAATCACAACATTGCGGAGTTCATCAAAATAGCGCAGGAAGAAGGTATGTGGGTGTTACTCCGCCCGGGTCCTTATGTATGCGCAGAATGGGAATTTGGCGGTTTGCCTCCTTACCTGTTGCAGACGCCGGATATCAAGGTGCGTTGCATGGATCCGCGTTATATACAGGCAGTGACCACTTACGTGGAACACCTGGCAGCAGAAGTGAAACCTTTGCTGGTAACCAATGGCGGCCCGGTTGTGATGGTGCAGATAGAAAATGAATACGGCAGCTACGGTAACGATAAAGAATATTTAAACACGCTGAAAGATATGTGGGTGAAGAATGGTATCAACGTTCCATTCTATACCGCTGATGGCGCTACTGCCTACATGCTGGAAGCAGGAGGAGTAGAAGGCGCCGCCATAGGACTGGATTCCGGTGGCTCTGAAGCTGATTTTGCCGCTGCTAAAAAACAAAACCCGAATGTACCTGCGTTCAGCAGCGAATCCTATCCGGGTTGGTTAACACACTGGGGTGAACAATGGCAACGCCCGGGCGTAGAGGGCATCTCCAAAGAAGTAAAATTCCTGATGGATACCAAACGCTCTTTTAATTTGTACGTGATTCATGGCGGAACGAATTTCGGATATACTGCCGGCGCCAATTCTGGCGGTAAAGGTGGTTACGAACCCGATGTAACCAGTTACGATTATGATGCACCTATTAACGAGCAGGGAAGCGCTACGCCTAAGTACCAGGCTTTGCGTCAACTCCTGGGTAGTTATCTCCCGAAGGGTAAAAAATTACCGGCTATTCCGGCGCCTATCCCTACTATTACCATTCCTGCATTTAACCTCACGGCATTTACATCTGTGTGGGATCATTTGCCGGCAGCAGTGCACACGCCGCAGCCTAAACCATTTGAGGCATTTGGGCAGGACTATGGCTTTATGTTGTATAAAACCACGCTGATAGGACATAAGAGCGGTAAGCTGACCGTGAAAGACCTGCATGATTATGCGACGGTATTCCTCAACGGAAAATACATTGGTAAATTAGATCGCCGCCTGGGTGAGAAAACCATTGATATTCCAGTGAGCGACGTACAAAATCCGGTGCTGGAAATCCTGGTGGAAGGTATGGGCCGCATCAACTTTGCAGACGCCCTCATCGACCGTAAAGGTATCACAGACCGTGTTGTACTGAATGGTATGACGCTGATGAACTGGGAAGTATATGGTTTACCGATGACAGAGAAATTTGTACAGGACCTGAGTGCTTCCAGCACCAATGCTACCAAACCGGGACAGTTCTTTAAAGCTACTTTTAATCTCGATAAAACAGGGGATACCTATATTGATATGTCTGCCTACAAAAAAGGTATTGTGTGGGTAAATGGTCATAACCTGGGCCGCTATTGGGAAATAGGACCACAGAAAAGACTGTATTGCCCTGCTCCGTGGTTGAAGAAAGGCGCTAATGAAATAGTGGTGTTTGATTTACACCAGGATGCAGCAGCACCGGTGTCGGGAGCGGCGACGTTGTAAAGCATAAAGGAGAAAGCAAAAAGCAAAAAGCCATTGAGGCGAATGATCAAAGCGGGTATTACTCTTCGCGCTGATCATTCGCCTCAATGGCTTTTTGCTTTCTCCCTTATGCTTTATGCTTCCACCCATTGTGTACTTTTTACACTAACAATTTATTTCTTACTGTCTTGCTTTTAACAGCGAAAAATGCTAACTTAGAAATGGTGGTTTTTCATTTATTTACTCTCTTAAAATGCATGCCATGGGTAAGGTACGCAACATCCTGCAGGCTAAGGGTCATGCAGTATACTCTATCAATCCTGACAACACTGTCTTTGAAGCCCTTCAAATGTTGGTCGATCGCAACGTAGGAGCCCTGACGGTAGTCGACAGTCATGATCAATTCCTTGGAATTTTTTCAGAACGTGATTATGCCCGCAGAGTGATTCTGAAGGGACGTGCTTCTAAGGAAACCCTGATCCGCGAAATCATGACAGAACGCCCTATTACAGTGACGGAAGAAGACTCCATTGAAGACTGTATGGGACTGATGACTGATAAAAGAATCCGTCACCTGCCCGTAATAGACGGACAGAACAGGTTGATTGGTTTGATTTCCATTGGTGACGTGGTGAAATTTATTATAGATGACCAACGTTATATCATTACCAGTCTGGAATGTTATATAACAGGCACGCATACCTGATTTTCGCAGTAGAAACAGTTTTGCAGATTCCCACTAATTTTAGTAACTTCAATTTCATATAGTCTTTACCGTAATGCAGCGAATGAAACGTTATGAAATCAGATCATCATCTGATTCCCTCTTTTGAATAAGCGGTTTACAGACGTATACTAATGTTTAACAGATTTGTTACAGTAGATTGGAAAGCATACTACTGGTTTTTCCCAAAGACTGGCATGACGGACTTTTAAGTAAATCGCTCGGAGGGCGAACACTTTGAAAAGCGCTGTTTCTGACATCACCCCTATCTGGCCATTTCTAGCATATGGTGCTATTGTTGTGATACTTATCGGTATCATACTGGGATTATCCTATGTACTAGGCCAACGCCATAAAGACCGCGCAACAGGCGAGGCATACGAGTCCGGTATTATCTCCACCGGCTCCGCCCGACTTAGGTTCCCTTCTCAGTTTTACCTGGTAGCAATGCTGTTTGTTATTTTCGACATTGAAACAGTATTAATTATTTCCTGGGCAATTGCCTACAAAGAAGTAGGCTGGACCGGCTTTCTCGGCGTTTCCGTTTTTATCTTCATATTATTGGCTGTACTTATTTACGAATGGCGTAACGGCGCATTGGACTTCGGGCCCGATGGGAAGAAAATATTACGCGCATATAAAAAAATGCGGAAGAAAAAATCCGCTAACGTTAACGGTTACACGGACATTAAGACACCAACACCACAGGCACTTACGTAACAGCAGCATGTTGATTTTATGATTCACGCATAAAGTAAATCAACTCATTTATGAAATGGTGGCTGACCAACGCAAATGATGTAACGGGCAAAGTTTCCGGCAATACCTCTATGGAAGAAGTAATCCAGCAAAGTGTGATGCTTACTTCTGTAGAAAGCCTCCTGGCCTGGGGACGCAAAAACTCTCTCTGGCCCTTCCACTTCGGCCTTTCCTGTTGTTTTGTGGAGATGGCAACTGCTATGACCCCCAAGTATGACGTGGCCCGCTTCGGCGCAGAAGTCATCAGAGGAACTCCCCGCGAAGCAGATGTCATGATCATCGCCGGTACGGTATTCATCAAAATGGCACCCGTTATACAGCGTTTGTATGAACAGATGATGGAACCCCGCTGGGTAATATCCATGGGCTCCTGCGCTAATTCCGGCGGAATGTACGACATCTACAGCGTAGTACAGGGCGTAGATAAATTTTTGCCCGTAGATGTATACGTGCCCGGTTGCCCCCCGCGCCCCGACGCATTTATGCAGGGCCTCGTGATGCTGCGCGACAGCGTAGGCAAGGAGAAACGACCACTCAGCTGGGTGATCGGCGAACAAGGCGTGATCAGACCCGAAAAAATTTCCATGAAAGATACCCTGCGTGATAAACGACAGCAAATGACACAGTTTAAAACACCCGACGAAATATAGGAATAGCTGTTAGCTTTTAGCTGTTAGATGATAGCGAAAGCTAATAATCAGCCACTAATCGCTACAATCTGATCGCTAAAAGCTAACAGCTAACAGCTAAAAGCTATTTAACCATCGCTAAATTCTATTCTATGCCCGAGCGTATTGCTGCGGAATTAAGCGCCCGTTTTGGTGATATCACCTTTCAGCCTCAGGCTACACGGGATGGGACGTCTACCTTCTGGACGCCACAGGAGAATATCGTGGCCGTACTAATATTTCTTAAATCAGAAATACAAATGCCCTATCGCATGCTCTATGACCTCACGGCCATTGATGAGCGTGCGTATAAACGGCAACAGAACGGGCATAAACCCTATGATTTTACCGTTGTTTACACACTTTTTTCCTTCGACAGAAACGAATTCCTGCGCATCAAAGCCGGTCTCCATGGCGAATACCCTGCGCTCGACAGTATCACCTCCATCTGGACTTCCGCCAACTGGTACGAACGCGAAGTGTATGATATGTTCGGCATCCGGTTCAATGGTCACCCCTTACTGAAACGCATCCTGATGCCCTCCACCTGGGAGGGGCATCCGCTCCGCAAGGAGCATCCGGCACGTGCTACTGAAATGGGACCGTTTAAGCTCTATGACGAGAAGCAGGATAGGGAGCAGGAGGCCCTGCGGTTTAAACCCGAAGAATGGGGCTTAAAACGCCATAGCGAAGATGCTGACTTCATGTTCCTCAATATAGGTCCCCAACACCCCGGTACCCATGGCGTACTACGCATTATCCTCCAACTAAACGGAGAAGATATTGTAGATGCCGTACCAGACATCGGCTTCCACCACCGTGGCGCCGAAAAAATGGGCGAGCGGCAGTCCTGGCACACCTACATTCCCTACACAGATCGTATCGATTACCTCGGTGGCGTTAATAACAACCTGGCCTACCTGCTGTCGGTAGAACAGCTGGGAGGTATCGATGTGCCCCTGCGCGCCCAGGTGATCCGTATTATGCTCTGCGAACTGTTCCGCATTGCCAGCCACCTGGTATGGTATGGTACGTTTGCCCAGGACCTGGGTCAGCTGTCGCCCGTATTCTATATGTTCACCGACCGTGAACGCATCTTCGAAATCATTGAAGCCATCTGCGGCGGCCGCATGCATCCCAACTGGTTCCGCATTGGCGGCGTAGCCCAGGACCTACCCAATGGCTGGGAACCATTGGTGAAAAACTTCATCAGCTATTTCCCCAAACAACTGAAGGAGTACGATAACATGGTCATGAAAAATTACCTGTTTAAAGCCCGAACCAAAGGTATCGGCATCTATACCGTGGAAGAAGCGATTGACTGGGGCGTCACCGGCCCCGGACTCCGTGCCTGCGGTATGGAGTGGGATATGCGCAAGAAAAGGCCCTATGGAGGTTACGAGAATTTTGCTTTCGAGATCCCGGTCGCACACAACGGGGATTGTTACGACCGCGCGGTAGTGCGGGTGGAAGAAATGCGACAGAGCCTGCGCATTATAGAACAATGCGTGGCCTACATGCCGTCAGGCGATTACAAGTCGCATCACCCGCTGGCTACCCCTCCGGTAAAAGCACGCACCATGCAGGATATAGAAACCCTCATACACCATTTTCTCAACGTAAGCTGGGGACCCGTTATCCCGGCCGGTGAAGCCATGATGGTGACAGAAGCCACCAAAGGATGGAACAGCTATTACCTGATCAGCGATGGTAACACCGCCGCTTACCGGGTAAGGGTGCGAACGCCCTCTTTTCCACACATGCAGATGATTCCGCTGATCAGCCGCGGGTATACAGTGGCCGATCTGCTTTCTATACTCGGAGGAATGGATTATGTACTCGCAGATATTGACAGATAATTTAACAACATATGCTCTCTGCAATTGAAATAGAACAAATCACACATGAACTGCAACACGTGCCGGTAAAAAAGGCTGCCTGTATAGAAGCCCTGAAAATTGTGCAGCAGCAGCGCCGATGGGTATCCGACGACAGCGTGGCAGACATCGCCCTGCTGCTGGACATGAGTACGGCGGAAGTAGATAGCGTAGCCACTTTCTATAACCTGATTTTCAGGCACCCGGTAGGCCGCCACGTTATCCTCCTCTGTGACAGCATCAGTTGCTACGTGATGGGCTATACGGAAATAAAACAACAGCTGATGGAGCTCCTGCAGATAAAATATGGACAAACAACACCCGATGAACGCTTTACGCTGCTGCCCAACGCTTGCCTGGGTACCTGCGATCACGCACCGGCACTGATGATTGATAATGACCTGTACAGAGACCTGAAAGCTGAAAATCTTTCACAAATACTGGATCAATATTTATGAATATGGAACGTCCGCTCACACAACATATTCCCGCTTCGGGCGCCGCACTTCACCTGAAGGAGTACGAAGCAGTGGGCGGCTACTCCGCACTGCGCAAGGTATTGCAGGAACTGACACCGGAAGAAGTTACGGGAAAAGTAAAAGAGGCTAACCTCAAAGGCCGGGGCGGTGCAGGTTTCAGCACCGGCATGAAATGGAGCTTCGTACCCATGAATGTAGCCGGTCCAAAATACCTCGTGGCCAACGCTGATGAAATGGAGCCAGGTACCTTCAAAGACCGGTGGCTGCTGGAAGGCAACCCACACCAGCTGCTGGAAGGAATGATCATTTCTTCTTATGCCATACAGGCTACACAGGCGTTTGTTTTTATGCGCTGGGCCTATAAAGATGCCGCGCAGATCATGCGCCAGGCGATTGCAGATGCTTATGCAGCCGGCTATCTCGGTAAAAATATACTCGGTAAAAATTACAGCCTGGAAATGCAACTGCATACAGGCGTAGGCAGATATATGTGCGGGGAAGAAACCGCCCTGCTCAACTCACTGGAAGGCAAACGCGCCATACCCCGCGCCAAACCACCGTTTCCACAGGTGAGTGGATTATTTGGTAAACCTACCATTGTGAACAATGTAGAAACATTGTCTTACATACCACATATCATAAACAACGGAGGCGACTGGTTCAAATCATTGAGCTATACCGCAGACGGGGGTACGAAAATATACGGCGTAAGCGGAAAGGTTAACAAGCCCGGTGCCTGGGAACTACCTATGGGGGTTACTATGCGGGAATTGCTGGAAGAACACGCTGGCGGCATGAAAGCAGGTTATCGCTTTCGCGGTGCATTGCCGGGTGGCGCCTCGACAGATTTCCTGACCGATGCCCATCTGGATGTAAAAATGGATTTCGCAGGAGTAGCGGCCGCAGGAAGCCGCCTGGGTACCGGCACTATGGTGGTATTAGACGATCATACCTGCCCGGTTGGTTTTGTACATAACCTGGAACATTTCTTCGCACAGGAATCCTGCGGATTCTGCACACCCTGCCGCGAAGGATTACCCTGGACGGAAAAAATATTATATGCTTTGGAACAGGGACACGGAACGTATGCTGATCTGGAACAACTCGATATGCATACAAAACTGCTTGGCCCCGGCAATACATTTTGTGCACTGGCACCCGGTGCCATGGAACCGCTGCAGAGCGCACTGAAATATTTCCGGGAAGATTTTGAGCAACATATCAAAGATAAAAAATGCCCATATGCCCATCATTAACATCGATAATAAACCTTATGAAGTAAAGGAGGGCAAGAACCTGCTGGAAGCTTGCCTGTCGCTCGGTTTAAACCTTCCTTACTTTTGCTGGCACCCCGCCCTGGGGTCAGTTGGGGCCTGCAGACAATGTGCGGTGAAAGTATTCAAAGATGCAGAAGATACCAAAGGCAGAATCGTCATGTCCTGCATGGAGCCGGTAAAAGATCAGCTTCGTTTATCCGTTGACGATAAAGACGCCAAAGATTTCCGTGAGCATGTGATTGGCTGGCTGATGACCAATCACCCACATGATTGCGCCGTATGTGATGAAGGTGGCGCCTGCCACTTGCAGGACATGACCGTGATGACGGGGCATTCCTACCGGGATTATCATTTCACCAAAAGAACATATAACAACCAATACCTCGGACCATTTCTTAATCACGAAATGAACCGCTGCATTCAATGTTATCGCTGCGTACGTTTTTATAAAGATTTCGCCGGCGGTAAAGACCTCGATGTATTTGCGGCACACAACCACGTGTATTTTGGACGGCAGCAGGATGGGACCCTGGAAAGTGAGTTCAGTGGTAACCTGGCAGAGATTTGTCCTACCGGCGTATTTACAGATAAAACCCTCAAACAACATTATACCCGTAAATGGGACCTTACTTCCGCGGCATCTGTATGCCAGGGCTGTGGCCTTGGCTGCAACATCCTCGCCGGGGAAAGATATGGCGCCATCCGGCAAATTACCAACCGTTTTAACGGCGCTGTAAATGGTTATTTCCTCTGTGACCGTGGTCGCTACGGCTATGAATTTGTGAATAGTGAACAACGTATTAAAACACCGATGGTATACCATGGACCTGCGGATCAGGCGAATGGCATACCCGTGATGCAGCATATCCATAACAGGATGAAACCCGGTAAAACTATTGGTATCGGTTCTCCCCGTGCTTCACTGGAATCTAATGCCGTATTAAAAGAATTAGTAGGAGAAGAAAATTTTTACCTCGGTGTTTCCGCCGCAGATCATGACCTGGTATCCCTTTCCCTCAAAATACTCCGGCAGGGTCCTGTACGCGCGGCATCGCTGCAGGAAGCTGCTGCGGCTGATGTGGTGCTGATCCTGGGCGAAGATGTGACGAACACGGCGCCTATGTTGGCCTTGTCGGTACGGCAGGCAGTACGCCGTATTCCTGTAGGCGACGCCATTAACAGCGTACACGTGCCCGCCTGGCAGGATGCCGCCGTGCGCGAGGCAGTACAGGACGGTAAAGGCCCGCTGTATATACTGAATGTTCAGGAAACAAAACTGGATGAACTGGCCAAAGGAGCCTGGCATACAGCGCCTGATAATATTGCCCGTATAGGCTTTGGCGTTAGTCATCTGCTGAGCGATAAAATGCCGGTCGTCACCGGTATGTCAGAACAGGGAAAAGCCATTGCCATTGAAATTGCGGAAGCATTAAAAAATGCAAAAAATCCGCTGATCGTCGCCGGCTACGGCAGTGGCAGCGAAGCCGTGATCAAGTCGGCCGCCAACGTAGCCTGGGCATTGCACGATCTGGGCATTGATGCCATGCTCACTTTCACGGTACCTGAATGCAATAGCATGGGATTGGAAATGTTGGGAGGCCACCGCCTGGAATCGGCGGTAGACCGCGCACTTAATAACGAAGCTGACACTGTGATCATCCTGGAAAATGACCTGTACCGCCGTTTAAACAAGCACCGGGCAGATCTTTTTTTCAGCAGGGTACACGACGTTATTTTACTGGATCATTTGTACAATGCCACCGCGGAAAAGGCGACGATTATATTGCCCGCGGGCACTTTTGCAGAATCAGATGGCACACTGGTAAACAACGAAGGCCGCGCACAGCGATTCTTCCAGGTGTTTTCGAGTAAAACTGCCATACAGGAAAGCTGGCGCTGGCTGTTACAAATAGCCGCCGGCACCGGGCACGCTACCTTATCGACCCTGCAACACCTGGACGACGTAGTAAACCATATAGCTGCCACATCGCCGGTATTTGCGGGAATAGATACACTGACACCACAAGCCAATTTTCGTATTGCCGGTCAGAAAGTACCCAGAGAACCTCATCGCTACAGCGGCCGCACAGCCATGCAGGCCAATCTGCAGGTGAGCGAACCCAAACCACCCGAAGATACCGATACGGCGCTTTCTTTTACCATGGAAGGATATCGGGGAGAACCGCCTTCCTCCATGATCCCGTTCTTCTGGTCACCGGGATGGAACTCCGTACAATCCGTGAATAAATTCCAGGTAGAAACGGGTGGCCCCCTGCATGACGGAAATGGTGGTAAACGACTAATCAGCGCTAACGTAAACGGACATACGCCATTTTATACAGAGGTGCCGGAGCCTTATCTGCCGCTGACAGAACACTTGCTGCTGGTGCCGCTCTATCATATTTACGGTTCGGAAGAACTGAGTGTGCACACGCCCGGCGTGGCAGAGCGCATTCCCGCACCCTATATTATGCTGCATAGTGAAGATGCGAAACGACTGCAGGTGGCAGCAGGATATCTGTTACATTTTAAAGATAACGGTCACGATTATACGTTACCGGTAATCATTAATAATACCTTACAGCAAGGGGTAGCTGGTATACCTGTGGGCCTGCCGGGCATACAGATCGCCGAAGCGCCACAGCTGATAAAAGTATAACGATATGACAAACTTCTGGTGGATCATAGGAGGGGTGCTATTCGCCCTGTTAAACACGGCGGCCGGACTTATATGGGTGGAGCGCCGGATGCTGGCACTATGGCAGGACCGCTACGGACCTAACAGGGCCGGCCCTTTTGGCCTGCTGGTAGTACTGGCAGATACCATTAAATTGTTTTTCAAGGAAGACTGGATTCCTCCTTTTGCAGATAAAGTAGTGTTTGTTTTTGCGCCGGCAGTAGTGATGCTCAGTGTACTCATGAGCTTTGTAGTAATGCCTTTCGCTCCTAATATCATTGTAGCAGATTTGAATATCGGCTTACTGTTTTTCCTCGCCATGTCCTCCTTAGGAGTGTATAGCGTGGTGCTGGGTGGTTGGGCTTCCAATAATAAATATGCGTTGTTGGGTGCTATGCGCGGGGCTTCACAAATGATCAGCTATGAGGTATTTATGGGGCTGGCGTTAATGGGCGTAGTAGTATTGAGCGGATCGTTTAACCTCCGCGAAATAGTGGAGGCACAAAAAACGGTATGGTTTATTGTACCGCAATTTATTGGCTTTCTCATTTTCCTGGTGGCAGGAGTGGCGGAAACACACCGGCTGCCGTTTGATATACCGGAGGCAGAAAGTGAGCTGGTAGCGGGTTTTCACTCAGAATATTCCGGGATGAAGTTCGGGATGTTTTTTATTGGAGAATACCTCGGCATCACCCTTATTTCCGGTATGCTGGTGACCTTGTATTTCGGAGGCTGGCTGGGCCCGGCTTTTCTGCCGCCGGTACTTTGGTTTGTAATAAAAACTTTTGCTTTCATCATGCTTTTTATCCTGTTCCGTGCTTCCATGCCAAGGCCACGATATGATCAGCTGATGGAGTATGGATGGAAGGTATTATTCCCGTTATCCATCTTAAATCTGATGGTAACGGCGGCGATCAAACTTTGGTTAAATACTTAAAACTCAAAATATGCTTAGTCTGGTAAGAAGTATGTGGCTGATTTTCCTGCATATGTTTCATAAACGTGAAACCTTTCAGTATCCGGAGCAAAAAGCGCCGCTGCCAGCCCGCTGGCGTGGCCGCATTGCACTCACCCGTGATCCGGATGGAGGGGAGCGTTGTGTGGGTTGCTACCTGTGCGCGGCGGCATGTCCGGTAGACTGTATTTCCCTGCAATCCACCGAAGATGAATCCGGCAGACGATACCCGGAATTTTTCCGCATTAATTTCTCTCGTTGTATTTTTTGTGGTTTCTGTGAAGAAGCTTGTCCCACTTATGCCATACAGCTATTACCCGATTATGAAATGGCAGAATACAACCGGCAAAACCTGGTATATGAAAAAGAAGATCTGCTAATCAACAGCGAGGGCAAATATCCCGGTTATAATTATTACAACGTAGCGGGCATGGCTATACGTGGAAAAGATAAAGGAGATGCCCAACAGGAAGAACCACCGGTAGATGTTAAAAGTTTACTGCCATGATTGGACCAGCCTTCTATATTGCCGCAGCAATTGCCATTTTAGCCACTATTATGGTGATTACGCGCTATAACATTATGCACGCATTATTATACCTGGTAGTATCCTTACTGGCAGTGGCGGTAGTACTGTATCTCTACGGGGCGCCGTTTATGGCAGCACTGGAGGTGATTGTATATGCCGGTGCTATTATGGTGCTGCTGATATTTTTCGTCATGATGCTCAACCTGGGCAAAGAGTCGGCTGCGCAGGAAAAGTTATGGCTGAAGCCCCGCATCTGGATTTTTCCTTCCCTGCTTTGCATCATCCTGTTGGGAGAACTGGTGTTTCTCGTTTTACAGAACCGTCAGCCTGTTGCAGATATACAGATAGTAGATCCAAAAGCGGTAGGGATGGCCCTTTTCGGGCCCTACATCCTGGCGGTAGAACTCACAGGTATGCTGCTGATGGCGGGTATTGTGGGCGCCTATCATTTAGGGCGGCAGAAAGAAAAAACATTACACCGGTTCCTGGAAAATAATGAACTATGAACGTGCATCCTACTACAGCGGGCATGCTGCTCGCCGGCGTTTTATTTGTGCTGGGGCTAATCAGCATCCTGGTACGCCGCGACATTATTTTTATGTTGTTATCGGTGGAAGTAATGCTCAACGCTGCCGGGCTGGCTTTTGTGGTCGCCTCTTCGCATTGGGGTACAGCCGACGGGCAGGTGATGTTCATCTTCATTCTGGCCATGGCAGCAGCAGAAGTCTCGGTAGGATTGGCTCTGATACTACAGTTATATCATCAGCTCAAAACATTGGATAGTGATGAAGCCGCAAAAATGAATGGATAAAAAAATATGATCATTATGTTCCCTGCACTCATACCGCTCATTCCTTTTGTAAGTGCCTTTCTGCTCATGCTGGGCTGGAAACGTATGAGCCGTATAGCCGTTACCGTAATCGGATGCGGTAGTATTGGTTTAGCCGCCATCGTAGCGGTATTGATCGCTATACAATTTGCGGGCAATGGGGAACAGGCCATTGTGCAGCATGCGGGCAACTGGCTGGAAGTGGGTGGATTTAAAATAGACTTCGATCTCCGGATGGACGCATTGTCTGTTGTATTTGTGGGAGTGATTACTATCGTAGGATTTCTGATTCATGTGTATGCTTCGGGCTATATGCACGAAGAACCTGACTACGCCCGCTTTTTCGCGTGTATGAATTTATTTGTGGGCGCCATGCTTACGCTGGTGATGGCAGATAATTTATTGTTGCTTTACTTCGGCTGGGAAGGCGTAGGGCTTTGCAGCTATCTCCTCATCGGGTTCTGGTATAAAGATCCCGCCAATGGTTACGCCGCACGCAAGGCATTTATTGTAACGCGTGTAGGCGACACCGCTATGGCCATTGCTTTGTTTATGTTGTTTCAGTATACCGGTACCCTGCGTATCCCGGAGATCCTGGAAAGTAGTACCCACCTGTGGACTAAAGGAGACCCGGTGATTACCTGGATTGCTTTGCTGTTGCTGGGTGGCGCGGTGGGCAAGTCGGCGCAACTACCATTACAAACCTGGCTGCCGGATGCGATGGCCGGCCCAACGCCGGTGAGTGCACTCATTCACGCTGCTACCATGGTAACAGCCGGTGTATACCTGATTGCACGCACACATACCTTATTTGAACTGGCGCCGGATGCGCAAACCACTACGGCTGTAATAGGTGCTCTTACACTGGTACTGGCTGGTTTCAGCGCATTGGTGCAAACGGATATTAAAAGAGTGCTGGCTTATTCTACTATCAGCCAGATTGGTTATATGTTCCTGGCACTGGGCTGTGGCGCCTGGTCTGCCGCCGTATTTCATTTTGTAACCCATGCATTTTTTAAAGCCCTGTTGTTTATGGCGGCCGGTGCAATCATTGTGGCGCTGCATCATGAACAGGACTTGTTTAAAATGGGCGGACTTAAAAAACAACTCAAGGGCGTGTATTGGGTATTTCTGATAGGCTGTGCCTCGCTGGCAGCGATTCCTTTTGTAACAGCGGGTTTTTATAGTAAAGACCAGATTATCTGGTTGTCCTGGTCGGCCGCCGGCGGACATGTGGGCTTCTGGCTGGCAGCCTTGCTGGGCGCATTACTCACAGGAATGTATACCTTCCGGATGTTCTTCCTGGTATTTTACGGCGAGGTGAAAACGAGCGTGCATCACCACCCCGGTAAAAGCATGATGATTCCCTTGTACATCCTGGCGGTACTCTCTACCATCGCAGGATTCATTGAGCTGCCGCATACATTAGGGCATGTAACGCTGTTCAGTAACTGGTTGTTGCCGGTATTACCGGCGGTAACGGTGCTACAGGAAAGTATTTCCCTGGAATGGACTTCACAGGCATTGTCGGCAGCACTCGCATTGAGCGGCATAGGGCTGGCCTATGCCTGGGTGGTATTACATCCGAAAGGTATGTCTGATTTCCTGGAAATGCCTGCCATCCTTTGGTTACGGGGTTGCTGGGGCAGGGGATGGGACTTCGATAAATTATATAATATCCTCTTGGTATATCCCTTTGTATACCTGTCACGCATTAATAAGAAGGATCTGATAGACAGAATGTATACGCAACTCGCAGCAGCCATGGAATGGTGTCATAACGTACTGGCACGTACGCAAAGTGGTTTGCTGCGATGGTATATACTGGGCGTGGTACTGGGTGCAGTAGCAATATTGTCTGTACTCATCTGGCGAATATACATATAACGTAAACGTATAAACGAAATATTATGATCCTGCTGGTACTATTACTGATTCTTTTTGCTGCGGCGCTGCTATCCTGGATAGTAGGTGCGAAAAGCCATGCAGGGAGCCGCTGGATAGCCTTCTGCAGTTTAATGCTGAACCTGGGCATTGTCATCAGCATCTGGATAAATCATCCTGCTTCCGGAGATCGCTGGTGGTATCAATACCGGGTAGACTGGGTGCCACATTTTGGTATCAGTCTGCACCTGGCCATGGATGGGTTAAGCTTGCTGATGCTGGCGTTGACATTTTTCCTGGGTGCACTGTCGGTATTAATATCCTGGAAAGAAATTAATAGCCGGGTAGGCTTCTTTCATTTTAACCTGTTGTTTGTGCTTTGCGGTATTACGGGCGTTTTTCTGACCATGGATCTTTTTTTATTTTATTTTTTTTGGGAGATGATGCTCATACCGATGTACTTCCTGATCGGGATCTGGGGACATGAGCACCGGGAATACGCTGCCAATAAGTTTTTCCTGTTCACACAAGCCGGTGGGCTGCTGATGTTGCTGGCAATACTGGGGCTATACTTTGTACATGAAGCTAACACGCACGTATATACGTTTGATTATTTTGACTTGCTGAATACCCCCATGACACCGTCTACTGAACGATGGCTGATGCTGGGTTTCCTCGTAGCCTTCCTGGTAAAATTACCGGCAGTACCTTTTCATACCTGGCTGCCGGATGCGCATACGGAGGCGCCTACTGCGGGTAGTGTGGTACTGGCAGGCCTGTTGTTAAAAACAGGCGCCTACGGTATTCTTCGTTTTGTATTGCCGCTTTTTCCGACTGCTGTCGTGGAAATAGCACCGGTGGCTATGTTGCTGGGTGTTGCAGGTATTTTGTATGGAGGCATGCTGGCCTATGCGCAAACCGATTTGAAAAGATTGATCGCCTACACCAGCGTTAGCCACATGGGGTTTGTTTTGCTAGGGGCTTTTGCATTTAATGAAATTGCTTACCAGGGCGTAGTGATGCAGATGATTACACACGGGATCAGTACAGGCGCGTTGTTCATCATAGCAGGTGCATTGTATGAGCGCATCCATACCCGTAATATCCGGCAAATGGGAGGCCTATGGCTACGTTTACCACTCATGGGTAGTGCTGCTATGATCTTTGTGATGGCATCATTGGGATTGCCTGGGTTGGGCAATTTTGTGGCAGAATTCCTGGTGCTACTGGGTAGCTGGCAGGCCAATCATCTGCTGACGATATTGGCTACCATTGGTTTGGTGGTGGCTACAGCTTATTCTTTGCGTATTATGCAGAAAGTTTTTTTCGGGCCCTGCGACCGGCAATATACCATGCCGGACCTGAGTGGACGTGAACTGGTGATTATCGTGGCCCTGGTGATTGTTATTTGCTGGCTGGGATTTCATCCGCAGCCGGTTCTCCACACCTCCCAAAATATAGACTATGTCGTTCGCTGATTTTTTAAGTCTTGGACCACTGATTACCCTCTGCGCTGCAGCGGTAGGAGCGATGTTGCTGATAGCAATATGGCGTAATCACCGCATTGTATACAGTTTCACGCTCATCGCTTTTATTATGTCGATGATGGCGGTGATACCAGCTATCAAATATATTCCGCATGCTTATCCTCCCTTACTGGTGATAGACGAATTTTCCCTGTTTAATACAGGACTGATTCTGATCGCTGGATTTATCATCCTGTTATTATCTTTTAACTATTTCGAAGAAAGAGAAGAGCGCAAAGAAGAATATTACATCTTACTGATATTGGCTACCATAGGAGCTTTGGTGCTGGTAGTAAGCCGGCATTTCATGGCGCTGTTCCTGGGGCTGGAAATACTGAGTATCAGTTTATACGGGTTAATTGCGTACCTGCGTGCCCGTGAGCGCTCTGATGAAGCGGGTATTAAATACCTGATGCTGGCGGCCTTATCTTCTGCCTTCCTGTTGTTCGGCATGGCGCTGGTGTATGCATTTACAGGACATATGGATTTTCCGGGCATAGGTCTGGCCTTAAGGCAGGCCGGTTATTTACCGGTGAGTGTAATGGCTGGTTTCGGATTGATGTTGATAGGAGTGGGCTTTAAGTTGGGCATAGTACCTTTTCATATGTGGGCGCCGGATATTTATGAAGGTGCGCCGTTACCGGTGGCGGCTTTCATTGCCACGGTTTCAAAAGGGGCGATGCTGGTACTGCTGATCCGTTTTTACCAGGATATTCACGGGAACGACTATCCGATGTTATGGTGGATTGTGGCGATCATTGCGGTGGCTTCTATGTTTGCTGGCAATTGGCTGGCGCTGACCCAACAAAATATAAAACGTATCCTGGCCTATTCCTCCATTGCGCATATGGGATATATCCTGGTAGCTTTTTTATCAGGTGTACAAACGGGGTTGGAAGCACTGGCTTTTTATCTGGTGGCCTATTTTATCACCAGCATCGGCGCTTTCGGCGTTGTGATTGTGATGTCGAGCAGTTTGCAGGATGCAGAAACCATTGCAGATTATAAAGGATTATTCTGGCGGTATCCCTGGGTGGCCACG
>NZ_DATCVJ010000854.1:0-4783 GCF_036566945.1 Chitinophaga sp.
AAGATTTTAGCGAAACTATCCGCTTATATCTTCTCTAATCTTTTTTAATCCTGTAAAACAATCCTGAAATCATCAAAATCAGTATAATCCTGGGTAAGACAATATCCGCGTATTTCGTAATTTTGCAGTATGCATCCAATAAAAAAGAGCTGGAAAGTTGCAGTGCTGGATATGTACGAGGGTGTTCCCAACGAAGGGATGCGCTGTATTCGTGAAATATTGGCAAAATATGCCAGTATGCATGCACTGGACCTGCAATTTGATGAATTTGAAGTACGGCAGCAGATACAGGTTCCTGATACTTCCTATGATATTTATATTTCTACCGGCGGCCCTGGCAGCCCGGTAGATAGCGAAGGCAGTGCCTGGGAAACCGCTTATTTTTCCCTGATAGATGAACTACTGGAATGGAATCGTGTGCAGGAAGTGAAGAAGCCCGTATTTTTTATTTGTCACTCTTACCAGATCATGTGCCGGTATTACAAACTGGGCAATGTATGTAAACGTAAATCCGCTGCATTCGGCGTTTTTCCCGTACATAAAACGGCCGCAGGTATGCAGGAAAAAGTGTTCAGCGCCCTCCCCGATCCTTTTTATATTGTGGATAGCCGGGATTGGCAGGTGATAGAACTGGACTACGAAAATCTTCAGGCTATGGGCGGACATGTATTGGCGCTGGAAAAAGAAAGACCACATGTACCACTGGAACGCGCTACCATGGCCATCCGGTTCAATGAGCACTTTATTGGTACGCAATTTCATCCGGAAGCAGATGCCGCCGGGATGCACATGTATCTCCAACAGGAAGAAAAGAAAAAGCAAGTGGTGAACAACCACGGCATAGAAAAATATAACAGCATGATCAGCCAGCTCACTGATCCGGATAAGATTATGCTCACCCACGATCGCTTCATTACCGCTTTCCTGGATTATGCTATTTATGGCGGACTGTCGGAGCGACTGGCTGCCATTGAGCGCCTGGTACAGGTGGCCGCACATACGGATAATGAGCACTCGTTCTTTTAATTGAAAGACACCATGATCCCTGCTATCAGAACATCTTATAATCAGCAATTTACACCGGCGCAATACCAGGCTTTCCTGGACGGTATTGCGGCAGATACCGGCGTAGTACCCGCTTTCCGCATTGCGGAAACACCGGTTTTTGTACCGAAAGCACTCACCGATAAACTGGTACAGGCCTGCGAAGAAATCGTGAATGTCATATTGCGTCCCGACTTTAAAACTATTACGCAGGACGCTATTCCGCCGGCGCTGAAAGTGCCGCATGAAAATGAGCATCCCCATTTTATTGTCATTGATTTCGCCGTGTGTAAAACAGAAGATGGTTCACTTGCACCTCAACTTATCGAGCTACAGGGCTTTCCCACCATGCTGGCTTTTCAGGAGGTGATGGCCCGCCGCTTTAAAACACATTTTAATATCCCGGCTTCCTTCAGCAACTTTTTTAACGGATTGGATGAAACGTCCTACTATCAGCTGCTACGCGACATGATTGTTGGTCCTTATGCACCAGAAGAAGTGATCCTGCTGGAAGTAAAGCCGGAAGAACAAAAAACCCGGATTGATTTTCATAGCACTGAAAAAAATCTGGGCATTCCTACCGTTTGTCTGACTTCACTTATACAGGAAGGAAAAAAATTATTTTACCTGAAAGATGGCGTTAAAATGCCCGTTCATCGCATTTATAACCGCATCATTTTCGATGATTTGCAACAGCAGAGCGATGCCCTGGGCGAGCATGTAAACCTGTTCCAGGACCTTGATGTGGAGTGGATCACACACCCTAACTGGTTTTACCGTATCAGTAAATACATGATGCCTTTTATTCACAGTGAATATGTGCCTAAAAGCTGGTTCCTGCATGAATTACCGGTCATACCTGCCGACCTGGAAAATTATGTATTAAAGCCCCTCTTTTCATTTGCAGGACAAGGTGTATTGATAGATGTTACCGCAGAAGATATTGACAAGATAAAAGATCCCGAAAACTGGATCCTCCAGCATAAAGTAAAATATGCCCCAGCCATAGAAACGCCCACCGGGCCCGCTATCTGTGAAATAAGAATGATTTATATCTGGTTAGACGGCGCTGCGCGCCCCATGCTGGTACACAATCTTGCCAGGATCAGCAAAGGCAGAATGATCGGGGTAGGATTTAACAGCAAGGATACCTGGGTAGGCGGAAGCACAGGCTTTTTTGAAAGCGAAAAGGATAAAGCATAAAGCAAAAAGCTATTGAAGCGAGTCATTGTAGCGGATTGTTGTTCGCTGCGATGACTCGCTTCAATAGCTTTTTGCTTTATGCTTTATCTTTTCTGCTCTATTCAGCATCAAACTCCTCTATCAAGGGTCCATGCGCGTATTCATTCTTACTTCCTACGCCTATGGCCAATTCCACGTTCTCACTGTTTTTTACAATCAGGAAAGGCTGTCCATATTTTTGTTTACCGGAAAAAATTACTGCAATGTCTGTACAGGAAAAAACATCTGATTTATGCAGTGTAATTTCTTTGTTGTCATCGAGTACATTTTCTGTTTTACGATTGTCTTTCCGGAGATGTAATTGTTTACCTACATACTGCCGCTTCAGCCATTCATAGTTACCATTGATAATCACGGGTGTATTGACCAGATTTTCCGCAGGCACCTGGAAAAGCAGGAGTTTCCGCTCCTCGTCGCGGAGTGTAAATATCAGGGTGGAAGTACCGCCATCCAGGCTTTGCCGGTCGTAGTCCACAATTCGGAAGGTTTTATTTTCTACTGCTTTGTAGGGAGTATAAAAATGTCCGCCTTTAAGTACACTTTTATAAGGTACTTCCACTACTGCTTTCACTTTAATATTATCCAGCAGGGTATCTTCCTTGTTCTTCACCAAACGTTTAGGATTCAGTTTCAAAAACGTGATGTCCTGCCCCACCAGGGTGAGCTGGGCAATATCCGCCGAAAGGTGCTGAAAGGCAATGCTGCTGTCGTAAGGAATTAAAGTTGGCTTCTTCTCTGTGTCCCTGTACTTAATCTGTGCGGAGGCGCTGCAAGTGGCTGCCATCGCGAAACACAGGGATAAATGTTTCAATTTCATATGATCAAAATATGCGCAAATATATAATGTAATAAATTGTTTTTCCCTTATCTGCATCTATCTGCAGATATAATAAAACATAACGGCGGGTTGACAAATACATTGCGTAGTGCCTCCCTAACTTGCTAATAATAACATATTTTTATGTTTATATGTCAACTTAATACCTATCCTTATGTTTAGTAACCTGGCCATAGATGTGGCCCTTGGCCTTATTTTTATCTATCTCCTGTATAGTTTGCTGGCCTCTGTGATACAGGAACTGGTAGCCAGAATTTTTAATTCCCGGGCCCGTGTACTCACCAAAGGTTTACGCCGGATGCTGGAAGATGATGACCACAGCGAAGACCTTGGCTGGTTTGGAAAGTTTACCTTCTTCAACTGGTTCTATGAACTGGGCTGGAGCATTGTTTACTTTTTTGAGCCTTTCTACAGAAGCCCTTTTCTTAGAAAATTCTACAACACCACGTCCATCCGCAATCTGGGTGAAAACAGTGCTGCTTCAAGGCCCGCGTATATTAGTCCGCCGATCTTTTCACAAACGATGGTACACCTACTGCGAAGCAGCTGTAAAGCACATGAAAGCACCCAGGCGGATAGCCCGGATAGCCCAACAGCACCAGCAGGCGACTCCGGCGTTGAAACGGCATATGCACAGCCACGGTCTGAAAAACATATATCTGCACGTGGAGAACTTTTAACTGTGCCGGCGCCCACACTCACCGATGCGCAGGCCATCAAAGCGGCGCTGACAAACAACTATTTACAGCTAAGTCCCGCTGTACAGGAGCATCTGCTGCAACTGTTTGAAGATGCCCGCCACGATGTAAAAGCGTTTCGCATCACCATGGAAAGCTGGTTCAACGAAACCATGACCCGCGCCAGTGGATGGTATCGCAAACAAACCCAAACCTGGCTCTTATGCATCGGCCTCGCCATTGCTGCGCTATTCAATGTAGACTCCATTGCCATTGCACGGATCCTGATGAAAGATAAAACGGTACGAACAGAGATGGTGCAGCTGGCCAGCAGCCGTACGCCCGCTTATACAGCTGTAACGGATACGCTTATACGCAAAAATGTACTGCATAAAGACAGTGCCTTTTATCGTACAGATACTTCTCTTCGTGTATTCGTGAACGATACCTCCCTGATTGGCGTATACGCCATGCTTCGCAACGATGCCGGCGACGCCGGAAACGTGTTGGGCATCAGCAGGGCCTGCATCACCGACAGCAGTAGTGGACATGCCATCACACGCTGCGGCTATACGCACCCTTTCCAGCAAAACAACGCACTCATTTTTGCCGGCTGGTGTATTACTGCCCTCGCCTTATCGCTGGGAGCGCCCTTTTGGTTTGATTTGCTGGGTAAAGTGGTGAAATTCAGAACAGTAGCCCCACCAGGCGATAGCACTGCGGCGCAATGAGCGCCGCAGCCCGCACGGCTGCAGGATTGTTGCTATGCTGCAAACCGACAATACTACTACCTTCACTTAAGAAGTTATTGTAAATTTGTGGATCTCCTCATTTCCTAAAATATACGTATGAAACGCACCAATTATTCCTCCGGGGCCATGTGGGAAAGTAAAGTAGGCTACTCCCGGGCAGTAAGAGTGGGTAATATCATCGAAGTATCCGGCACCGTAGCGTCAGACAACGATAAAGTAGTGGCAGAAGG
>NZ_DATCVJ010000855.1:0-2793 GCF_036566945.1 Chitinophaga sp.
ATCAGACGTTAAGATCAGTTGCTTGCCAGACTGGTGTAAATGATTGAATATCGCAAAAAACGCATCCTGTGTTTTCTCTGCTCGGGCAAAGAACTGGATATCATCTACAATCAACACATCTATCAACTGATAGAAGTGAATAAAATCGTTGATGATGTTATTCTTGGAATGATCTATAAACTGATTAATGAATTTCTCTGCACTCACATACAACACCGCTTTATTAGGGTGTATACGTTTTACATCATTGCCCACTGCCTGCGCAAGATGCGTTTTTCCCAGTCCCACGCCTCCATATATTACCAACGGATTAAAGGAAGTACCACCGGGCTTTTCAGCCACCGTTTTACCTGCACGTCTTGCCACACGATTACTGTCTCCTTCTACATACGCATCAAACGTATAATTAGGATTGAGCTGCGAGTCAATCTGTACCCTTTTAATACCCGGAATAACAAAGGGATTCTTAACCGGATTGTGAATCGTTAAAGGAAAATCTACTTCATTGTCTTTCTGAGGTTTGGTAAACTGCGTGGGCATGTTTACTGTTCTGGGATGCTGATGTGGCGTACCGTTCTCGACTACAATGCGATACTCCAACCGGGCTTCTTTACCTAATTCTCTTTTTATGGTTTTTCCTAACAATCCCACATAATGCTCCTCAAGGTATTCATAAAAGAATTGGCTGGGGACCTGGATGGTTAAAACATTGTTTTCAAGTTTAATGGGTTTAATAGGTTCAAACCATGTCTTAAACGGCTGCCATTCTACTATATCCCTAATTATATTAAGACACTTTTCCCAAACTTGTTCGCAAGTTTTATTCATTGAGATAAAAAAAATTAGTTGTTTCTTAATTAAGGATGCTTAGTTCTCGAATTCGAAATTCCCCAACGCAGGATGTTGAAAAATTTTCAGACAGGATGACGAATATCTGTAGAAAATGTTGAAAAAAAAAATTTATCTACCCTTGTTTATATTCTCCTGATTACAGAATAACAAAACTCCTTTTTCCAGTACTGCCGTGGCTTTACAGCCCTGACGTGACAAGGTTTTCAATACTATAAACCCCATTGATTAACAGCACCTTTATCTGCTTCATTCTCCTTTTTATCATAAATATGGATATATAATTGATAAAATAATATTGTATCCTTCCTCTCAAAAAAAATCGTTCACTGATAAAACCTGAGATATTCACACTTTTTCAGGAGAGGGTGCAAAACTATGTTAGTATCTCCATTTAAAAAAATGTATTCAGGGGTAGTTATTATGAAACAATTTATTTATATCCGCGCGCACCGGATTAATAAAAAATATTTGCACGCACTAAGTCGAATACCTTATCTTTGACCCTTCTGAATTTAAAATAATTTTTCTATGAGTTTTGAAATTACCGGAAAGCTGATTGTGAAGTACAACACGGTACAACGTAGCGAAACTTTTAAGACAAGAGAGTTCGTTATAGAGAAGTCCGACGACATCAATGGCCGTGTTATCAACAACTACATTAAGTTTCAGTCGGTGCAAGACCGTACTGGTATTGTTGACCGGTTCAATGAAGGTGAAAACGTTAAAGTTTATTTCAATATCAAAGGCACCAGATGGGAAAAAGATGGTAAAGTAAATTACATTACCAACCTGGATGCATGGCGTATGGAATCTGTAATGGCAGCACCTGCTCCGGGTACAGATCCTCAGCCTAACTACAATACACCTCAGATGCCTGCCGGCGGAGGTGATGGTGGTGATGATCTGCCTTTTTAAGCCTAAAGCAAAAAGCGTAAAGCATAAAGCTATTAAAGCGAAGATGTGAGCGAGTAACATCGCTACTGTCTTCGCTTTAATAGCTTTATGCTTTTTGCTTTATCCTTTTCGCCTTATTAGCTATCTTTGCGGCAGTTTTAGGATAACCACCTAACCGCTAATATGATACAACAAATATCTCTCAAATTACTACCCGCTGACGCGGCCTCTCATACACATATTATACAGCATGCTGCTGCCGCGCTGAGTGTAAAACCAACGGCTATCACAGGATTCAATCTGCTGAAACGCTCTATAGACGCACGTTCCAGACAGGCATATTTTGTACTTACCCTACAGGTATTTGTAAATGAACCTTTCATTGAAAGGCAACATACCCATCCGGTATATCCTTCGCTCCCGGCCAATGCTCCCAGAGTATTGATTGCAGGCGCAGGACCCGCTGGTCTCTTTGCTGCTTTACGCCTCATAGAATCGGGCCTGAAGCCCATCATCATTGAACGCGGAAAAGATGTGCGCGCAAGAAGAAGAGATCTCGCGGCACTCAATAAAACAGGTACCGTAAACCCTGATTCCAACTACTGCTTCGGCGAAGGTGGCGCAGGCACCTACTCTGATGGTAAACTATATACCCGCTCCAATAAGCGTGGGGATATTAACCGCATTCTCAATATTTTTGTTCACTTCGGCGCAGAAGAAAAAATAATGATCGATGCGCATCCGCATATCGGTACCAACAAACTTCCGCATATCATCACTGCTATGCGCGAGCAAATTATCAACAGCGGCGGAGAAGTACACTTTGAACAAAAAGTAACCGCCATACAAATGAAAGATGGCGCCGTTACCGGCGTACAAACAGCTTCCGGACAAATCTTTGAAGGCAAACAATTAATCCTGGCCACGGGCCACTCCGCACGTGATATATTTATCATGCTCCATCAGCAAAACATTTTGCTGGAAGCAAAACCCTTCGCCCTCGGCGTTCGCGTGGAACATCCACAGGAACTGATCGACAGCGCACAG
>NZ_DATCVJ010000856.1:0-4133 GCF_036566945.1 Chitinophaga sp.
TCATAATGAGGGTTTATAAAGGATTAAATATATCTATCGTCTATTTATACAACTAACCTTCTTTGCGGGGTCTATGGGATCAAACATTCTTTATAAAGATAAAGGAAAGTTAGGAAATATCATCGGGGTTGCCGGGGGAAAATAAACCGGGACCTCGCAGCCCCGGTTTATCTGGCTATTTGTTTCGGATCAGTTGATAAATCACAGCATCAGCAGGAGGCAGTGATATTTGCATGGTATTACTTTGGGTAGATATTTTTCCGGAGAATAATTCTTTTGCCATATACACTTCCTTTGCTGACAAGCCCGCCTGTTGGAGGGCAAGAGAAAAAGTGGCAGCGGTTTGTGCATAGTTGATGACCGCCACATAAGTATATCTCCCGGATTTTTTTACAAAAATGTTGGATGACTGCTCTCTGATGTGATGATCCACCGGTTGAAACACCCCTCCCTGGCGGGCTACGGCCAGCAGGTCCTGATTTTGCAGGAGCTGTTTAGCAGCTTCAGATGCGTGGCTATACACAGAAAAATCATCGCCGGTAATGAGGGTGCCGGTAATGATGCCGGATAATAACCGTGCTTTGTTGGCACCGGCAGTGGCGCCTTCAAACACCACATGATCCGCATCAGCAAAATCATACAGCCAGTTTTGCCACCAGCCATAGCTGGTACCATTCAGCGTATAGGCGGTTTCATCTATGTTCTTAAAAGCATCGCAGGCAATGCGGCGGGTGTGTACATACCTGCCAGTGGCCATATTAGGCGAAATGGCGGCATATACCAGCATCTTCCCATCCAGCTGATCTACCAGGTATTCCATCCCCTTTCTGAACGCCTGCATACCTGTATGAACCGTAGGATCATAGAAGTGATCTGCTTCAATGGCAGCATGACCAATAAAATCTATTTTGATCATTTCAAAGCCGGCATCTTTAAAGCGTTTGATAAGGAAGGCGATTCTTTCCCTCGTGGCGGGATGCGTAGGGTCCATTGCCCTGGCGCCATCCATCTCATGGTATTGTCCGTTTACTTTGGTCCAGGCGTCCTGATAATTATACTGACTGCCTTCTACTTTGCGGGGGGATTTTCCCCAGTCAACAAAAGGCGCCCAGTAAATACCGGGTTTAAATCCTTTGGATTTACAGTAAGCACTGAAAGCTTCGAGCTGACTGAAATCGCCGGTCATACCGCCGGTATTGAGGTTATCCCAGTAAGAGTCCAGATCTATGTACAAGGTATGATCAGCGTTGCGGAATCCTTTACAGGAATCTGCAAAGAAGTCGACCACCGTTTTAGCTTTGGCGAGCGATAATTTTGTTTGCAGGCTTCCCCAGCTATTCCAGCCAAAAGGCTTGGCGGCGGTCCAGTTAAAAATATAGCGGGGTTCTGCCAGGCGGTTGGCCTTAGCATATTGCTCCATGCCGGTTCTCCAGTCGTTGGCCGGCAATACATATATTTTAGGAGAGGCGCAGAGCGTATCGCCTACTGTAACGATGCCATGCCGTATCCGATCGCGGGTACCGGTGCTATCCGTCCAGCCAGCGATCACAGACAGCCCTGTTGTTTGTGCCGTGGCACCTTTCAGGGCAATACCTGTTTTCCAGTCGTTATGCTCTACAGCGCCGATGACGAGGCCATTGTTGTTGGCAGTATTATACAACGCAGTTACTTCTGCACTGGTGAAGGCGGCGGCCGGAAGATTTACTGCACTGTATTTCACCCAGGCATCGTTATCAAAAGGTACGTGTACCGCGCGGATGGTATCGTTCCCGGGCAACTGCAACGCTGTGGTGGTGAGTGGGCTCATGGAACGGGAACGGGCGCCTGCACCACGTAGTACGAGGGCGGTATAAAAACCATTGTCTCCGTTGTACACATAAAACAGTTGTTGTTTTGTGATACCATTTTCGAGAGACGTGATCGCGTATTGTTTGCCTGTGCCGAACCGGTCTTTTAGAGGCGCTATGGTAAAGCTGCGGCGGATCTTTGCAGTATCGGGCTGCCGGGCGTCTTCATACCAGCTAAACGCTTCTTTGATCATGATTGTACCATTCACCGATACACTGTATTTCCCGGAATGCAAATCATAGGTGATCCGGTTATTTTTACCGAAAGGAATCTGCTTTACATCCGCGGAGGACTGCGCGGATAAACGGGTAGCAAGACAAAGCAGCGCCATAGCAGAAAGTGTATATCTGCCGTACTTAAAAGACAACACCATTATCGTTCGTTATTTATGATTTATTTATTTGGCCAGTCCCATGGGGGAAAAAAGCAGGAACAACAACACCATCAATACTAGCAATACAGCACTGTACCAGTGCCGGTGCTTCCAGGGCTGCATTACCAGATCTGATGTGCTGACAGGCGTATAGGGAACCTCCATTGGCCATATTTTACCTATGATCAGCATCAGGATGGCGGTGACAACAAAAAGGATCGCCAACAAATGCAGATAGTGTAATCCGGTGTCCAGGATCAGTTGAAAAAATATATTCGCCACAAAAAAGAAGGCCAATCCTACTTTGGCGGCCATGGCAGGAATGCGTCTGGTGGCCATTCCTACGATCATGATGGTGAAGATAGGAATACTGAAAAAACCGGACAGCATCTGTATATAATTATAAAAGCCTCCTTTGAACAACATGATAAAAGGGGCAATACCAATACCGATCAGTATCACAATGATCTGGAAGATCCAGGTGGTGCTGAGCAGTTTTTTATCCGTTACCCCACCCTTCTTTTCAGTCATGTAAGGCTTGTACAGGTTCATGGTAAAGAGTGTGCCGGCACTACTCAATCCGGCATTAAAGGTACTGAGTGCCGCACCAAATACGACGGCCGCAATCAGGCCCGTATACACCGGTGGCAGGACATCCGCCGCCAGTCTCGGGAAAATTTCCGCGGTACTTTCCGGATGCAAATATAAATGCACGGCTATGAGTCCGGGAATGTTGAGCATTAAGGGCGACAACAGTTTACATAAACAGGCCAGTGCGATGCCTTTCTGGCTCTGTTCCAGGTTCACCGAACCCAGTGCCTGCTGTACAATGAATTGTTCCATGCCCCAGTAATAAATATTCACCAGCAGCATGCCAGTGAAAATAGTAGAGAAAGGAACCGCATCGTGTTTGTTGCCGATCGCGTTTAAATGACTGGTGTCGGTTCCGAGTACCATGCGTAGTCCTTCCGTTACATCGCCGTGGCCCAGGTATTTAAATCCGAAGTAGGGCAATAGTAAACCACCGGCAATCATGCCTGCGCCCAGGACCGTATCCGACATGGTGATCACCTTCAGTCCACCGAGTACATTATACAAATACCCTATCACGGCAATCAGGCAGGCCAGCAACCAGATGGTAGACCAGTAACTGATGTGTAATATTTCATTGAGGTGAAAGATCCCGTTGAATGCTACGGCGCCTCCATACAGGACTGCCGGGATGAGATTTACCAGGTAGCTGACCAGGAATACCACTGACACAATTTTTTTAGTGGTATGATCATACCGTACCGCCAGGAAATCTGGTGTGGTGACCGCGCCTATACGCAGGTATACCGGCATAAAAAATTCGCTGACGAAAAGCATCGCAAAAACGGAGGTGACGCCCCATGCCATGATAGACATGTTATTCATAAACACCGACTCGTTTTCACCAATAAACTGGTTGGCACTGATATTCGTCATGAACAGCGCCCCTCCAATCACTACCCAGTTTAAACTACGGCTGCCCAGAAATACATCTGACGCTGTTTTCATCTGGTGTTTCCTGGTGATGTACCATGACAACACCGTTACGATCACCACAAAAACAATAAAACTTATAATGGTTGAAATATGCATTAACTGCTATAAAGATTTTCTTCTGATTAAAACTGTTGGTATTATTTCGCGGATCTTTTCTCTATTCAATACAAAAGTAGCTGCTTTTTCGCCCATGAGTCTAAAATCAGTGGAATAGGTAGTGATACCATTACAAATGATTTCTTTCACCATGTCGTCATTATGCGAAAGAATGCCTACGTCCTTACCTGGCAGCAGTTTCTTTTCGGTGCAATCTTTCAGGATGGCCCACAGTTCCGTATTGTTGATGGTGTAATATACCTTTCCTTTTTCAACGGTACCGGGGGCA
>NZ_DATCVJ010000857.1:0-9703 GCF_036566945.1 Chitinophaga sp.
TCTTATTGCGAAAGCCGAAAACGATCCTCCTAAAAAGAAGAAAAGAGGTAGTTACCTCATTGAACTCCCCGCTTCTTTAAATACCAGCACCGATAGTGCTAAAACCATTTCTTTTTCACAGGATCCTGTCGCTTTCAAACCTACCATACAGGTAGGCGCCATTGTACATATGTTTGCTTCGGGAGAACAAAGCGGCTTTAGTGCGCCGTCCAATGATAAATCATCGAAAGACTGGAACAAGGGCTTCTCTGTTTACCGCGCCCGGGTATTGGTAGGCGGACAGCTCACTAAAAAAGCCAGCTTCTTCATGGAAACGGAGATCCCTTCTCCGATTGGTATCCAGTCCAACGGCGAAAAAAATGTAAAGGTCTCCCCCATTATATTAGATGCCCAACTGGAATATACTTTCTCCAACGCATTTGAACTGGTAGCAGGCATGCAGCTGGTATCCAACAACCGTAACGGTTTGCAGGGCGCCGCCGGATTAATGGCCAACGACTTCACCTACTTCCAGTATCCTTATAACTTGTTTGCCAGCAGTCCGCTGCAGGGAAATTTTGGTCGCGACCTGGGTGTGAACGCCCGTGGCTTCCTTGCCAACGATAAACTGGAATACCGCCTCGGTGTATTTACCGGTCGTAATATAGACGGTGGCGCACCACTCCGCACCGTAGGCCGCGTGGCTTATAACTTCCTGGATGCGGAAAAAGATTACTACTACGCCGGCACTAAACTGGGTAAAGGTAAAACGCTGGCATGGGCCGTAGGCTTTGATGCGCAGGCGAACTACTACAACTACAGCACAGACGCATTCTTTGATTATCCACTGGGCAACGCCGGCTCCATCACGGTAAACGCGGCATTCCAGTACATGTCAGGCGGCACCGACGTAGATTCTAAATACTCTTTCGCTACCCTGATCCCTAAACAAACGGTGCAATTCCTGGAATTGGGCTACTACTTTAAAAAATCGAAACTGCAACCCTGGATCCGCTACGAAAACCAGGACGTAAGCGCCGACGCTACACAAGCCGGCACCGTGAAACTGAGCTCTTTCGATAAAAGCAATTCCAGCAGCGTAATGGGCGGCGGACTTAACTACTTCTTTAACGGAACCGGCACCAATCTCCGGCTCTCTTATACCACCCGCACTTACAATGTGGCGACTGCTACCGCCGACGAATACACGAAAAAGACGTACGGTCAGCTTTGGCTCCAGGCGCAGTTCTTTATTTTCTAATCCCCCGCATTCATTCATCTTCTTCCTAAAAATATGATACGCATGAGAAACACTTTTCTGAAACAACTACCCCTGCTATTGCTGGGCGCTACGGCACTTTTCTCTTCCTGCAACAGCGGAACTAAAACTCCCGGCAGCGATTCTACCGCTACCAAAGAAACAGTAAAAATAGGTGTACTCCACTCGCTCAGCGGTACCATGGCTATCTCTGAAGTATCATTGAAAGATGCAGTACAGATGGCGGTAGACGAAATCAATGCCAAAGGCGGCGTACTCGGCAAACAAATAGAACCCGTGATTGTAGATCCCGCCTCCGACTGGGACCTGTTTGCAGAAAAAGCCAAAGAATTACTCATCGACAAAAAAGTATCCGCTGTATTCGGCTGCTGGACATCCGTTTCCCGCAAATCCGTACTCCCGGTATTTGAACAAAATAACGGACTCCTTTTTTACCCGGTACAATATGAAGGGGAAGAATGCTCCAACAGTGTGATCTACACCGGCGCTACTCCTAACCAACAGCTGATTCCTGCAGCAGAATACCTGATGAGCGAAAAAGGCGGCGGCTATAAAAAATTCTATCTGCTGGGAACAGACTACGTATTTCCCCGCACGGCCAATAAAATCCTGAAAGCATTTTTATTGTCTAAAGGTATCCCGAAAGAAAATATCATTGAAGAATATACCCCCTTCCATCACCAGGATTATCAGACCATCATCTCTAAAGTAAAACGCTTTGCTGCAGATGGTAAAGCCTGTATCCTGTCTACCATCAACGGCGATTCCAATGTGCCTTTTTATAAAGAATTTGCCAATCAGGGGCTTTCTTCCGCTACCTGCCCTATCATGGCCTTTTCTGTGGCAGAAGATGAACTCCGTTCTATGGATACCGAATTCCTGGTAGGTCACCTTGCCGCATGGAATTACTTCCAGTCGAACGACCTCCCCGAGAACAAAAAATTCGTGGCCGACTTCAAAGCTTATTGCGCTAAAAAAGGATTACCCGGTGGCGATAAAAGAGTAACAGACGATCCTATTTGCTGGGCTTATACCGGCGTATACCTCTGGGCTAAAGCAGCAGAAAAAGCAGGTTCCTTCGATGTATCAAAAGTACGCAACGCCCTCTACGGACTGGATTTCCCTTCTCCTGATGGCCTGGTAAAAATGGACCCAAGAAACCATCACCTGGCAAAACCAGTGGTGATCGGCGAAATTAAACCAGACGGACAATTCGATATTATCTGGAAATCAGCAGGACTCGTAGATCCGCAACCTTGGTCACCTTTAACCTCTCCTGACAAGGATTGCGACTGGGTAAACCACAATGGCACCTACGCCAAAAAATAAGTTTTAGATACGGATAAAAGACAGGCTATTTCCAACTTCTCAATTATGACGCGATGAAAATTTCCTTAACATCCAGATGGTTACTCGCCTGTTGTATAGGACTGTTTTTCCAAACAGCCAGGGCACAGGACAGTGCGGCCATTTACACGGCACAGGTACTGTCACCATCCAGCGACTCCGTGCGCACGCAGGCCATCGGCAGATTGGCGGCCCTTCGTATTCCGGCCACCTTTCCTTTACTCATGGCCATCAATGATAAAAAGCTGTATCTGCTGGATCATAAGGCGGTAACGATCGACAGTAAGCCCACCGCAGAAGGAACATACCGGCTTTATTCTCTTTATCCTGATAATATACTTTTGAAAAACAGCAGCGGGCAACCGCTGCTGTTATCACTGTCTGCTTTACAGACGGTAGATATTCCCCGTGGCGACCGGCTACAACTGTCCTCCATAGGACCTTTGCTCAATCTCTACAGCAATGATGCACAGAAGCGCATCCTCGCTTATAGTCAGCTGAAAAATACCGGCGACAGCAGCGTGCAACTGATCCTGCAAAATGCGCTGGCAAAAGAAACCAATGCCGATGCGCTTCGCACCGGTAAAGACGTTTTATACGGTGCTAAATTATACGCCGCTACCAGTGCCCCGATTGCCAAAGCTTACATAGATAGTATCAGCAGCAACTGGAGCGACAACGCCCCACAGCTGCTGAGAACCTATGCCAGCAGCGGATTTTTTAATAAAGAGATGGCCTCCTACGCCGCGGAGAAAGCCGTGAGCCTGGAAAAACGCTACGATCGCCTCCAACGGGTACAGAACTTTTTCAGCGGATTAAGTCTGGGTAGCATCCTGATACTCATTGCCCTCGGGCTTTCTATCGTGTACGGTCTTGCCGGCATTATCAACATGGCGCATGGAGAATTTATGATGATAGGCGCCTACACGACTTATTGCACACAACTATTTTTCACCAATGTACTGGGTATTCCGCAAACAGATTTATTCTTTGTAGCTGCGTTGCCTGTTTCCTTTATGGTAGCGGGCGCCATGGGTTTGTTGCTGGAAAGACTCGTCATCCGGCACTTATACGCCAAGCCACTGGAAAGCTTACTGGCTACCTGGGGCGTGAGTTTGATTTTGGTACAAACAGCCCGCATTTTATTTGGAGACCTCACTGCTGTTAAAACACCACAACTATTATCCGGCGGCTGGCAGGTATCGCCGCACCTAACGTTACCGTATAATCGTTTATTTATTATCGGGCTAACGCTGGTGATGGTACTGCTCACTTATTTTATGTTGTACCGCAGCAGGCTGGGCTTACAGATCAGGGCAGTTACACAAAACCGGCAAATGAGTGCCTGTTTGGGTATTGAAACAAAACGTATTGCCGCCATTACCTTTTTTATTGGTTCCGGATTAGCCGGACTGGCCGGTTGCGCCATCACCTTAATTGGCAATGTGGTTCCGGACATGGGACAAACATATATCGTTGATTCCTTCCTGGTGGTAGTCACCGGAGGCGTAGGCAAGCTTGCCGGCACGATTGTATCCGGTTTGGGCATTGGCTTCTTCACCAAAGTACTGGAATCCTTCTTCCAGGCGGTTTATGGCAAAGTGTTTATCCTTGTGTTTATCATGCTCTTCATGCAGTACAAACCCAAAGGCTTATTTCCTGACAAAGGCCGCATAGCGGAAGATTAAAAACCAGGCATATGAAAACGAACAACAACACCCTTCAGTATATATTATTCATTACCATTTTTGCCATCCTGTTGCCGGCAGGATATATGTCCGGCCTCATTTCCGTCAACACCATTTCTGTATGGGGACGGTACTTCTGCTTCGCTATTGCGGCGCTGGGCATAGACCTGATATGGGGTTACACCGGCATCCTGTCGATGTGCCAGGCTTTCTTCTTTTGCTTAGGCAGCTATGGTATTGCCATGCACCTGCTGTTGAAAAAAACAGTCGCTGCCGGCGCCGTACTTCCTGATTTCATGGCCTGGAATAAAATAGATACGTTACCGTTATTCTGGCAACCGTTCCAGTCTTTCGGCTGGACCCTGGCACTCTGCTTACTGGTGCCTGCGTTATTTGCTTTTGTTACCGGCTTTGTATTATTCAGAAGCCGTATTAAAGGTGTGTACATGGCGATCATCACCCAGGCGCTGACATTGGCCATGTGGTTGATTTTCCTGAGAAATGAAACCAATGTAGGCGGCACCAACGGTTTGACTGATTTCAAAACCATGCTGGGTTATGATTTATCTTCTTCTTCCGTAAAACTCGGACTCTACATGCTTTCCTTTGCGGTGCTGTGTGCGGCCTACTTCGGATGCTATAAGATGACGCATTCCAAATTCGGCAAAGTATTGCAGGCCATCCGCGACAGCGAGTCCCGCATCAGCTATGCAGCCTATAAAGTAGTGGATTATAAACTGGCTGTTTTCGTAGTGGCGGCACTGTTAGCCGCGGTAGGTGGCATGCTTTATTTGCCTCAAACAGGTATTATCACACCGGGCAGAATGGATGTAAAAGCCTCTGTGGAAATGGTGATGTGGGTAGCACTGGGTGGCAGGGGTAACCTGAAAGGTGCGGTGATAGGCGCTTTGCTGGTCAATTTCCTGTACAGTGTTTGTACCAGTTTATTCCCGGATTCGTGGTTATTTATCCTCGGGTTCCTTTTTGTGATTACCGTATTATATTTCGATAAAGGGTTTATGGGATTGCTGGACAGCATCAAACAAAGGTTCACTTCTTTCAAAACTTCTCAAACTACCTGATATGCTACTTACTGTCAATAACCTGTCGGTATCATTTGGGGGTGTACATGCACTGAACCTGGACCATTTCAGTCTGCGCGATAAAGAGCTGCGTGTCATTATTGGTCCTAACGGAGCGGGCAAGTCCACCTTCCTGGATATCATCTGCGGAAAAACAAAAGCCGACAAAGGAGAAATAATATTCAATGGCAAATCCATCATAGGCAAAACGGAAGTAAAGATCGCCGAACTCGGCATCGGCAGAAAGTTCCAGAAGCCGTCCGTATTTCCGGGGCTTAGCGTACACGATAACCTGTTGCTGGCGGCCAAAATGAAGAAAGATATTTTCTCTTCTCTCTTCTTCAAACCTACCCCAGCACTGGCGGAAAGAATACACCAGGTGGCCACCAAATTATCACTCACCACGGTGATGTATAAAATGGCCGGCGATTTATCGCACGGACAAAAGCAGTGGCTGGAAATAGCCATTGTTGTATTGCAGGACCCTACCCTGATGCTCATAGATGAACCCGCCGCGGGCATGTCTGATGAAGAAACAGAGAAAACAGGCGCCCTGTTGCTGGAGCTATCCAAAGCACACAGCATCATCGTTATTGAACATGATATGAAATTTGTAGAACAGATAGCCAACGAACTGGTGACCGTACTGGTTCGTGGCAAACGGTTGATGGAAGGCACTTTCGCCGAAGTAAAAAATGATCAACGGGTAATAGATTGCTATTTAGGTCGTACTAACGCTCAATTAGAAACTTTATGATCCACACACTCGAGGCACCGGTATTAATGGTCAACCAGCTCAGCGCAGCCTATGGACAAAGCACCATCCTGCGTGGCACCACGCTTGCCGTAAAAAAAGGCGCCGTTACCACCGTAATGGGCCGCAATGGCGTAGGTAAAACTACCCTGCTCAAAACCATTATGGGGTTGCTACCAGTTCAGGAGGGCAGCATCATTTTCAACAATGAAAATGTAACCACCCTTCCGCCGCATAAAAAAGCCAAACTAGGCATTGCCTATGTACCCCAGGGGCGGGAAATTATCCCTAAACTCACGGTATACGAAAACCTGCAACTGGGGCTGCAGGCGCATCCCGACCCGAAAGCCAAGGTGCCGGAGGAGGAAATTTTCAGTCTCTTTCCTATCCTGAAAGATTTCCGGAAACGTGCCGGCGGAAACCTCAGCGGCGGTCAGCAGCAACAGCTGTCCATTGCCAGAGCGCTGGTGAGTCGCCCCACGCTCCTGTTGCTCGATGAGCCTACCGAGGGGATACAGCCTTCCATTGCGCAGGAAATAGGCAGCATACTGCAACAGCTGGTGCAGGAAACCGCATTGTCTGTATTGCTGGTAGAACAAAAAATTGATTTCGCCAACCAGGTAACGGATCACTATTATTTCATGGAAAGAGGTAAAATGGTGATGGATGGTACCGCGGAAGAGCTGAAGCATTCCGCGCTGGAGAAACATATTTCGGTGTGAGGAATGCGGAGGGGATGGCCTTCGGCCATTGTCTTTGTTCAGGATTATACTGATTTTGATGATTTTGATGATTTTTGTTTTGATGATTTTATTTTTTGATTTTTTAAAATGGTATTGTAGCTCTTTTAAATTAAAAAAACAACGTGTTGTTACAAGGAAAATCATAATCCGGAAAATCATCAAAACATCAAAACAAAAATCATCAAAATCATCAAAATCAGTATAATCCTGAACAAAGACAATGGCCGGAGGCCATCCCCTCCGCTCCAGCTAATTCTTTACCTTTATAACTATGCATCCAGTTTCCGAAGACCGTAGCGTATTTAAAATCTTCACCATCCTCTATGCGGTGGCGCTGACCACTATTGCCCTGTTAAGTATTTTTAGTCAGATAAAAATACAACAGGCACTCAATCACCAGATGAATGATTCGCATGTCATCAACTTTGCGGCGCGGCTACGTACGTACAGTCAAACGTTGAGTAAACTGGCGCTGCTACTGGAGTCTGGCAGAGACATAGAAGATAACCGCAAAGAATTTATCAATACGCTGAAGCAATGGCAGAAATCACATGAAGGGCTACAGGCAGGCAGCAACTTCCTGAACCTGCCGGCCAACGACCAGGATGAGCTGAAGCAGATGTTTGAAATTATCCGTAATCCTCACCAGGAAATATGGGATGCTGCCAGCAAAATGATTACGGTATTGTACAGCGACAGCGCCTTCACGCCAACGCATATACGTCCTTATGTACAAACCATCCTGGCCTATGAGAAATCATACCTGCTGGGAATGGAGCTGATTGTATTTGACTACGACCGCTTTTCAAAGGAAAGAATACGTGACCTCAAAGAAATTGAATACATCGTACTGGGATTGGTACTTTTCACCCTGCTGCTGGAAGCCGGCGTCATCTTTTATCCGCTGTCTACCCGCATCCGGAAAATTATCCGTGGCCTGGTAGACGCTGAAGAAAGAGCCCGGAAACTAACCGAACAGGTACAACTGGCCAACCAGGAAAAACTCCTGCGCCAGGAAACCGAGCAACGCATCCGCTCCTACTCGATCATCAACGGACAGGAAAAAGAACGAAAAAGAATTGCCGCCGAAATACATGATGGCATCGGGCAAATGTTGACCAGTTTGCGTATGAAACTGGAGCAAATAGAAGACCGCAGCATACAACACGACCCTGAAATAGCCATGGTCAACTCCCTCATGTATAGCATCATCAACGAAACCAAACGGATTTGCTCCGACCTGCTACCCAGCGTGCTGGAAGATTTCGGCTTAAGGGCAGCTATCGAAGAATTGATGAAGGTATGCCGGCAAACCGTTCCCGGAATAGATTTTCAACTGGAAGAAACGTTGTCGGCCTCGCCTTTACCCAAAGAAGTAAAGACCGGTGTTTACCGTATCTTGCAGGAAGCATTGAACAATGCCATTAAACATGCGGACGCGGATACCATTGAAGTCGATATTGACGGCACCGCCAACTTCCTGCAATTAAGCATCCGCGATAATGGAAAAGGATTTCATTTCGACAGCCAGCAGCTGTTTTCAACAGAGCTGGTCAAAAAAGTAAATGGCATCCGTAATATGAAAGAAAGGGCGGAGCTACTGGGAGGTACCCTACAGATCAGCTCACAACCCGGCACCGGAACAATTGTACAGTTAGCAATCACCTTTTAACCATGAAAAAAACAGCTGTTTTTTTAGTAGATGATCATGAAATTTTTCGCAATGGCCTTAAACAGCTGATCAACAGCGAAGCCGATATGGAAGTATGCGGAGAAGCCAGCAGCGGAGAAGATGCGCTGCAACAGCTATCTTCCACAACTCCCGACGTGATTATTATGGACATTCGCATGCCCGGCATAAATGGCCTGGAAACCAGTACCCTGCTACTGGAGAAAAATCCACGCGGCCGGATTCTATTTTTTAGTCTCTTTGATGAACCCGACTACGTAGCCGCCGCCTTGGAAATGGGCGCCAGCGGATATATCCTGAAAGATACCAGCAATAAAATATTCCTTAGCGCCATTCGCACCATCCACCAGGGTAAATATTATTTTATAGGAGAAGTCAGTGACATCCTCGTAAAAAAGTACCTCGACGCCAAACAATCCATACCAGGAAATAACAGCAGCCAGGAAATTTCTTTATCACGCCGGGAAGAACAAATTATACGCATGATCAGCAATGGCCGTATTAACAAGGAAATTGCGGAGTCGCTGAATATCAGTATCCGTACCATTGAAGCCCACCGGATGAATATATTGCGGAAATTCCAGGTGAATAGTATTGAGGAAGCGGTGGAATATTGTAAGAGTGCGGGGATGTTGAAGGAGGAGTGAGAAAGTACACATCCTGCGGTCACTTGACTAGATTCAAATTTTGATCTAACCAAAGAACAATTGTTATTATTTAGTTAACCCAACTTCTTTATTAAAGATGCGCCAAATCATGTTTGTTTTAATCGTTTCTTCATTGAAAAAATAATGAAGCGCACACTTACATATATAAATGGTATAAAAAAACAAGTAGCCAACAATTTACCGCTTTAATAAAACATGATTTAATTTATCACATAAATTATTAATAAATATAATGAATAATAGAATAACCAATAACAGAAAAAGTAAATAAATAGTACAAAATTGACAATTTTTAATTATTTTTGTATTTTACATGCAAGTTCATTTATTAGAGATCATTACCCAGAAATTAACAGCTGCTGAATTATTGGCTGCTAAAAAAACAGATATGCGAGGTATCACGGATGGGTGGGAATTTAGTTGGAAGAAACACTTTGAGTTACCTAATTCAAAAGCTTTTAAAATTGTTCTTA
>NZ_DATCVJ010000858.1:0-1922 GCF_036566945.1 Chitinophaga sp.
AAAAAGACCTTTTTCGTATAAATTTCCGTAACGACTATTTGAAAAAACAACGATGATGATGTAATTGTTATACCCAGGATTGATGGAAGAGAAAAAATTTGCAGCGCGGGAACACGCCGCATTTAAGCCATTTAAATTCCACGTTACGAAAAAGAAGTATCTTACACAATGCAGTGCTACCTTCACTCTTCACACGAACTAAAAGACTGCAGTGAGACTAAATACTAAATTAATCTGTTCTTAAACGAAGTAGATAAATTGCTGTTATGCGGATTGCTTAGGAGAAAAATATTCAGGGTGATAGCTGCAATTTAACAGCTTCTTTTATATCTGCCAAAAAATAAAATAATTAAACATCATCTAAACAATTATATGACTCGTGCTGTTTAAAATACATTCACCTAAAACAAGAAAAAACTTTATTTAAACATTTTTACAACTGACGGTGTTAGTCTTTATAACACCATCACCGAATACAAGGAACAATTGAATTAACCATCGATGACAGCAACGTCACAAACAAAAAGTATGAATTGTAGAATGAGAGAATATAGCGACTAAAAAATTCCAGATCCTAAGCATAGTTATGTAGCATCATCATCAATCAGCAAAGCCGTGTATTTAGCCATTTTGGCTGTCTGTAGAACACGAATTTTTATCCTCTGAAAAGAGATACGCACGACGTAACTCCTTTTCTCCCGGGATAAGAAAATGAATGATGTATTCGATCACGCTTAAATCATAACTATGAATGCAAACACATCTACGTCTTCCATCCATCAAGGCCCGTAATTAAGAGTCCTTTTAACAGACATCAGGTATCGCGACAATGGTACTGATTCCCGTAAAAGCCCTATAGGGCTGTATTTGCATTGATCTATTAAAAACACTGCGATGAAAAAATTTAGTCATCTCCTGTTACTGGCGCTAATAGTACTGGCGGCTTGCCGCAAAGAGCCGGACTTGTCTTCTCTATCGGGCAACTTCGTTGTACAAACAGACAGAGATCCGAACACGGACTTTACCAGTTTCAAAACCTTTTATATTTCGGATACAGTAGCTTATATCACCACAAATCCGAAAGATAGTATCCTGACAGACAACACCGCTAAACAGCTGGTAGCGCAGATCAGGAAAAACATGGAAGCAAGAGGATATACTTATGTACCCAGAAGTGCTAAACCAGATCTCGGTATCAATACGGTTGCCGTAAAAGATGTAACCATAGGTGTAGTATATCCTGGCTACTGGTGGGGATATCCGGGCTATTGGGATCCATGGGACTGGGGCTGGTATTATCCATATTATTATCCATGGGCCACTACCTATTCTGTTACTACCGGTAGTGTGATTGCTGAAATCATTGATGTGAAACATGCGCAGGCTAATCAGAAACTGGATGTGAGCTGGACCATGAACCTGAATGGTGCATTGGGTAGTTCTTCCAATACTAATCTGCAACGTGCACTGGATGGTATTGATCAGGCATTCGTACAGTCACCTTATTTGAAAGCCCAATAGTTCACTATAAAAAAGTAAATTATGAAAAAGTTTATTATACTGGCTATAGTGCTCACGCTGGGATCCTTACACAGTTTTTCGCAAGGGAGAATGAATAATTTATTCGGGCTTTCCTGGGAAATATCGATCCCTACGAACAACGACTTCCTCGACAAAACAAGTTTTGCAGGTGGCAAAGCAGAGTACAGGTACTTCCTCAAAAAAGCACCTATCTCCTTCGGCCTGGCCGCCAGCTGGAATTCTTACGAGCAATATATTCCAACACAGACGATCTACTACAAGAATAATAATTCAGCCATCACCACCGATATGGACAGGGTCATCTACACTGTACCTATCACGGCTACCGCTCATTATTATTTTAACTATGGCAAAAAAGTAATGCCATATGCAGGCGTAGG
>NZ_DATCVJ010000859.1:0-14876 GCF_036566945.1 Chitinophaga sp.
CATCACCTTTCCGAAATAGATGTTTTAAATAACGACGGTAGGAAATACGTATACGGTTTGCCGGTATATAACCTGAAGGAAAAAGAGGTGACATTTTCTGTAAAACATGAGAATGGTAATGCAGAAGAAGGGACTGTATCTTATAACTCCGCAGCAGATTCAGACAGAAGGGAAGACAGTGTAACTAATCAAAGTGGGAATGATCGTTATTTTGTATCGGAGGAAACACCTGCCTATGCGCATTCTTTTCTGCTAACCGGAGTTGTATCTGCAGATTATGTAGACTTAACAGGTGATGGTATTACGGATGATGATGCCGGCAATGCCGTTAAGTTTAATTATACTAAAACGGCGGGCAAAGAGAACCCTTACAAGTGGAGGACACCTTATACAAAAAATGCTACCTATAACGAGGGGCTCAGAACAGATAATAGCGATGACAAAGGAAGCTATGTGTATGGAGAAAAGGAACTCTGGTACCTGAACTCCATTGAATCAAAGAATATGGTGGCTACGTTTACGTTGGAAGACCGGGAAGATCTTTTGCCAATGGACGAAAGAGGTAATAAGATAAGGAATACCCATCAGGCTAAACGATTAAAGGAAATTAATCTATATGTAAAGGCGGATTATCTGAATAAGAAGGCTGCTCCTAAGCCGGTGAAAACAGTTCATTTTGAATATAGTTATGAACTATGTCCGGGTGTAAATGCTCCTGAAAGCGATTCAGGTAAGCTTACTCTTAAAAAAGTGTGGTTCTCTTATAATGGCAATGAAAGTAAATCTAACCAGAAGAGGGCACAACAGAACGCCTATGTCTTTAACTACAATAAAGTTAATCCGGCATATAACAGCAAGTCGTACGACAGATGGGGTAATTATAAACATGCTTCTCAAAATCCAACCGATGCTGATGGAACGCCAATGACGAATCCGGAGTATCCGTATGCCTTACAGGATAGTACGTTAGCGGCTGCAAATGCGGGTGCATGGACGTTGGATTCTATCAAATTGCCATCGGGAGGACGGATGAAAGTCGTGTATGAAGGAGATGATTATGCTTTTGTGCAGAACCGCAGGGCTGCAAAGATGACCACCATTGCCGGTTTTTCAGAGAAAGCCCCTAAGAGTTTAACGGACCTTTCCAATCATCTATATGAGCGTTGGCTGGGTTGGAAGTATGATAACCTGTATGTTGCCTTTGATGTACCCCGAAAAGTTACGTCCAAAGCTGAGGTGTTTAGCAGGTACTTATCTGGTTTACACGATACCATGTTTTTTAAATTGAACGTACAAATGCCATCTGATGATTTGGGAAGTGGAAGCGAATATGTTCCTTGTTACGGTTTTATAGATAGTACTGATTACGGGTTCATTAATGATGGTAAGACCATTTATGTGAAGCTTCGGGCCATTGATAAGAAAGGCGATGATGGGGGCGCTTATAGTCCGCTCGCGCAGGCATCGTTACACTATCTGCGTTTAAACCTTCCTTCTAAGGCATTCCCAGGGTCAAATACCGGTGAAACACTGGAAGTAGCAGAAGCCATAAAGATGATTGTTAACATGGCAACAGGGCCGTTAAAACAATTAGTTTCGTTCGATAAGAATGCGCGTATCGAAGGATGGGCACAAAACGTAGATCTCAAACGATCCTATGCACGATTAAACGATCCTAATTATAAAAAGTATGGCGGTGGACTGAGAGTAAAAAAACTGTTGATCTATGACCATTGGAATAAGATGACTGGTAAGAAAGAATCTATTTATGGAACCGAGTACAAATACACAACTACCCGGAACATAGATGGGAAAGACGAAGAAATCAGCAGTGGTGTAGCTACTTATGAACCTATTTTGGGTGGAGAAGAAAATCCATTTCACACCCCCAATATTTATTCAGAACAGGCTGGATCATTGGCGCCCGTATTTACCAGTTATGTGGAAAATCCGTTGGGAGAGGGGTTTTTCCCGTCGCCAGGTGTAGGTTATGCTAAAGTAACTACCCGTTCTATTAATACAAAAAATACGCGGTCTGCCAATGGAAGAGAAGAAACCTGCTTCTATACCAGCTATGAATTTCCCACTATCGTTGAAAGTTCAGAGATAGGTGATGAATCGAAATTCCGATATAGGCCCAGATTTCAAAACTTCCTGAGGTTCGACGTCAAATACCACCTGGCTATTAGTCAGGGTTTTAAAATTGAGCTGAATGATATGCATGGTAAGTTGAGGTCGAAGTCTACTTTCCCCGAATCAGGGAAAGATGCCATCACTTCCACTACTTATTATTATCGTGTGGAAAATGATTCGCTGGAAGTCAAGCATCTTACCAATACAGTTACTACTATTAACGCAAGGGGTGAAATTGATACTGCGTCCATAGTGGGAAAGAACGTTGAGTTGATGATGGATATGCGACAACAGACATTTAACACCGTGAGCACCAATCGTAATGTTAATACAGATGGTTTTTTGGTAGGGCCTGTTTTTATATACATCCCTATGGTTATTGGAATACCACGGAAAGAGGAAAATATTTTCAAATCAGCAGCAGCTACTAAGGTCATCACGCGTCAGGGCATACTGGACAGAGTAGAGGTGGTAGATAAAGGCAGTAAAGTGGTTACCCGGAATTTGCTTTATGACAGCGAAACCGGGGAGGTGTTGCTGACCGCTACTCAGAATGAATTTGGAGATTCTATTTTCCAGTTCAATTATCCTGCGGCCTGGGCATATGATGGGATGAGTGGGGCATATAAAAATATACAAACAACGCTAGCAGGACTGAATATCAGGAATGGAAAGATTGTATCGGGGCTCTCTGTATCTGAACAAAATCAGTTGTTTGTTTCCGGCGATGAGATGTTGATCTATTCCAGAAATAGGGTCTATGGCGATCCATGTAAGGATGACGAGACAGGTTTGGCGACCTTCCCCAGCAACAGTAAAATATGGGCAGTGGATGCCAATGCTTTGAATGGCCAGGATCCCGATATTTATTTCATGACCAGGGAAGGGGTACCATTTACCGGGCTGGATGTAACCCTGAAAGTAATCAGTTCCGGCCGGAAGAATTTAAATGCCAGCATTGGTGCAGTAACGATGATGAAAAATCCATTGGTAAAGAAGGGGAATGCTTATGAGCTGGTGATTGATAAAAGCAGGAATATCATTAATGCTTCAGTAACGGAATTCAAGCAGAATTGGCACGTGGAAGATGCTATGAAGTCTGTAAAAGAATGTGTTTATTAATTAAAAAAATGTTGGGCATGTATATACGTCATATTTTAATAGTCATGATATTGTTTTTTGCGGGAAAGGTAAGTGCGCAGGATTCAGTACTCTCTGCGAAGGTATTGCAGGGGAAATGGCACATAACAAAAGTGGTGAGTAAAACCTACTCACAACAAGACCGGAAATTATTGCAGGAGAAAGTATTAGCTACCACAGATGCTTTCAAAACAGTGCGTGGATTTGTACCATTGGTCATGTTATTCCGCGAACAGAATTGTAGCATACAACATGCTTATGGCGTGGAGTCGGGACAATATACCGTGGACCTAAGTAGTCGTTTATGGTATAGGAGGGGAGAGTATAAACCACAACAGCCGGCAGCGGACATAAAGTCGGGGTCATTTTGGCTTTGTAAAATGGAGGATAATAAAATACTTATCCTTGAGATGCCGGCTTCCTATTATAATGAGGATGGGACGAATCTCCCCGTAAAACTGGTATATACCTGTTATTACGAAAGGGCAAACTGATTCAATATTACGATTTACTACAAAGGAGTTAAACAGGTATGAGCACATTAAAATTACCCATTATGAAATATAGGCACTTATTGGTCATCACTTTTTTACTGTTGATGAGTGCTTTTAGATCATTTGCACAATGCAGCGATTGGAATATTTCGGCGAAAATTGATAGTGCAACCTGCGCAGCGAATGGAAAGATTACTGTAACACTCACGGGGGCGGACGTTAGCCACCTCGATAGCGTGCAATACAGGTTGGAAGCGTTGACTCCAGGAGGAACGAATGTGACGCAGAACTCTTCGAATATTCTTCAGAACCTGCGCGCCGGAGATTATCGTTTGACGGTAAATGGGTTGTGTGGGAGTAGTCCGGTACTGAAATACATTGATGTAACGGTACCTGGCAATTATGTGGATATGGATTATAATCTGGACGTTAGCCGATCTGCGCTGGGAACCTGTAGTAATGCCATCCTGTTAATCTACATTACAAATGGCCGGGCTCCATTTACCGCAACTATAACAAGTGCCCCCGCCGCTTATACTGGTCCCCTGACGTTTGCACTTAATGCAAATCCATTTCCAATAAATAACCTGCCTACTGGTGACTATGAATTTTCTGTGGCAGATCAGTGTGGAAACGGACTGGTTAAACGAAAGCACATTTATAGTGCTACTTTTAGCCGCAATACTTATTATACTTCTGGCATTAATGCTGTACAGGGGACTTGTGATGAATTATGGTTACCCAACTTGTTTACAAATGAACCGGGTTACGATATGTATTTTAGTGATACCTCTAATTTTACACTGAAATGCAAGATCAATAATTTGCCTATCACCGAAGCTTATCATGTTGGAGAAACGAAAAAAATTAAATTGCCCACGGGAGTTGATTTTAAGAGTCTGTACAACAAGACTGTAACTACTTATGTCACCTCTCCGTGTGGGGACGCATATGAAACTACCACCTATCTGTCTGCTCCTTGGTTTGGTACAAGTTTTAGTTACAATTGCGATACGTCAGCTAATATCTTTTATCAGATATATGACCGTAATTTTTGTGGATCGATATTTTTAAATATTAGAGATATCATGTCCAACCGATCATGGACAGATACTATTGTAAATACCGGGTCTATAAGTGGAAGAATAGACAATGTACCTTTTGGCAATTATCAATTTACTGCAACTACCAGTGACGGATATACATTAGATACTGTTATCCTGCCCATTGCACAGGATACGACTAATCCTTACTATATACAGATTAATCATCCTTATGGGATGTATGGGGATGACGGTGCCTTTGCCTTAAGCATTGGGAAAATTAACAGTGAAATTCATCCAGGAACCAGGATTCAGCTGGTAAGTCCGGAGAATTTTTCGTTCGACGAATATACCACTGATAATGATATCTACGGCTATAGTGTTGGGTATCCTTCTGGTAAGCTAAATGCAAGATTGACAATTGGGGACTATAAATTTATTATTACCGATGAGTGTAAGCAATACACGGTGACGATTCATGTTACGGAGGATGAAGTTTTTAAATATACCTGGAATTACACTACCCAGCAAACCTGTGATGGTTTACTAGTTACGGCCAATGGTTTCACCAAATTCAGAGGCAACACCTTGCCCTTATATCTTGCTGTTTTAGGAGAAAATGGAGGTGTTCCTTCGGGTTCATCAGTGACATTACGAACACCAGGTCAATATAAAATAGGGGTTTCAGCCTATTCACGTGGGGTAATGGATTTTAGTAATATTGGCAATGACGTGAATGTAAGGACGATATACTACTATCAAAAAAATCTTGACTTAGATTCCTCACTGGGTTGGGTTTGTCCGGGTGCCCCAGACAATTCAGGCACCATAAGGGCGATTGCCGCTGGCGGTAATCTAAACAATGGAATTTACACTTATAAACTGGCGGAAGAGGGATATGGGAGTACCGGCCCGTATCTGGATAGCAATACCACAGGTAATTTTACCTCCAATGCCCACTATTCTCTGATAAAGAATAAAAACTATGATGTTCAGATAACGGATCAATGTAAAGCGTTTATTGTGCGAGGGATTAAGATCCTGGACTTTACCAACTTTCAGGCGATAACGACAGATAAGCCTTTGTTTTGTGTGGGAGATACGGTGTATTTTACTGCAGTGAATCTACCTACATCCAGTAGAACTTATACCTGGACGAATCCTCAGAATCAGGTGTTTGCTACAGAACAAACTGCGGTGCTCTATAACGTAGATTCCAGTAATATTGGCAATTACCATGTAAAAATCAGTTCAGATCTTTGCGATAGACCTATTGAAGGAGACGTATATGTGCGTGTGGCTCCTTATATCATTAAATGCTACAGTGCTGTTACCGATACCAGTGTAAATCCTTATATACATGGTTTGTTGGGTAACTGGCGTCCTTCGCGATCCTATACTTACTATGGCCCACGTGCGGAGTCAGATCCTATGCAGGAAACCAATATCCGTAAGGATGGCGCCTTTAATGATTTCTTGTCTTTCTGGCAAAAACAGACAAAAAACTGGGTGCCGCAAACGAACAATCCTGCGTGGGTATGGAATGCTGAAAGCACCATTTTTAATAAGAAGAGTTTTGAGTTGGAGAACAAGGATCCATTGGGACGATATAATGCGGCCGTGTATGGATACGATAACACCGTGCCGGTAGCGGTGGTACAGAATAGTCATTATAGAGAAGCCGGATACGATGGCTTTGAAGACTACAGCTTTGGTGGAAATAGTTGCAGTGATGGTAGTTGCCCCGTAGATCGTCATTTCGGTTTTCCAGGATACATTAACAGAATGGATACGACACAAAGCCATACCGGAAGATATAGTTTACGGGTGGAACCAGGAGATAGCATATTATTATCTTCCATTGTATCAGATACCGATAAAGTAATCATGGCGCCCGACTTTAGGATGAGCCCCAATAATTGTTCGGTTACTCCGGTGTTACAAGGCGTGCGGGTGAATAAGGATGTACTGGTGCCAATTTTTTCACCATTGGCAGGCAAAAAAGTGCTTTTCAGTGCCTGGGTAAAACAGGCGCAGGATTGTCAATGCAGCAGTTATAGCAATATTAATGTTACCCTGTTTGTAGGAGGGCCGGTTCGGGTTACTGTTTCAGCAAAACCCAAAGGAGCTATTATTGAAGGGTGGCAACGGTATGAGGAGGTGATAGACGTGCCTGCGGGATCAACCACCTTCAGTTTGGTTATAGCCACTACAAATAATACGACTGCTTACTTTGATGATGTCCGGATACATCCTTACAACGCCAATATGAAATCCTATGTATATGATCCTAAGAACCTCCGGTTAATGGGTGAACTGGACGAAAATAACTATGCTACTTTCTATGAGTATGATGATGATGGTACCCTTACCCGTGTGAAGAAGGAAACAGAAAGAGGTGTTAAAACGATTAAAGAAACCAGGAGTGCCTTATTGAAGGAAACAGCAGAATAAACAGCTGTACTGAACAATTTTTTTATAAAAGCATTCCCGAACCTATTGAAATATATGAAACCTATTTTGCTGAAAGTGATTACCAGATGCAGTTGGTTGTTACTGTTTCTGTTGTTGATGAATAAAGTCCATGCTCAAAGTGGTACGGGTATTTTATTGAAAAAAACATTGGACGGGAGCAAGGGACAAATGGTAATGGATTCCTCGGTAACCCTGAAGGACAGTATTTATTTTGATCCTGTTACCAGTGCGAAGTTGGACACGCCTTATTTTTTAAGGAACGTGATTACTTTCCGGATCAATGAGTATGCTACCATTTACCTGGGAGCACCTTTTACGGCGTCAGCAAATGTTCGTATATATTATTTAAAGCCGGATTCCAATCCGGACTCTACTACGGTAACACTGAATATCAGCTACGACACAGCGCACACCTATACACTCAGAAATAGTTTTGTGTTTAACAATGCGCATCAGGTGACTGTAAAGATCTTGGGGATTACCACCAATGCCGGCAAGGATATTTCTTCCGCGTTGTTGCTGGATAATGAAATGGAAATACATCCGGTGTATAAATTGTCCTGTACTAACGATGTAATAGCAGCAATTAATTTCCAGGAACCCACGGATAAGGATTCCGCAGATGAGTTGGCAGTTAGCTGGGAAGCGATTGTAGGAGCAGATGCGTATGATCTGGAGTGGGCCTATATTGATTCCAGCGCTATAGAAACCAATGGCTGGACAACGCCGGATGCGAAGAAGATTTTTGCCAATAATACCACGAGGGTTACCATTGCCGGTACCAATTATACGATCCCGTTATTATATGATAAAGTAGGCGTTTTATATTTCCGGGTTCGTGCGGTGCAGGAAAAGCCGAACGACATCCGGGTGGAGACGGACTGGAGTTCGAAATTTGGTCCGGGCTTAGGGCAATATAGCTTCGATGGACATCAGCGAAGCCTGAACTGGCAGTCCTCCATTTCATTTGCGGAAGATGGCAAGCGGAAGGTAGTAGTCCAATATTTTGACGGGAGTTTACGTGGCCGGCAAACCGTGACCAAGGATAATATTACGCATAATACTATCATAGCAGAATCTTTTTACGATTACCAGGGAAGACCCGTTATACAGGTGTTACCGACGCCTACGCTGGATAAGGTGCTGAAATATACGCCCGGTTTTAATTTACCTATTAATGGACCTGAGTACGACAAAGATAACTATGACTATATCGCCAATGAGTCGGAGTTGATCGCCGCCAGTGCCAGGCGAATGGATACCACTTCGGGTGCTAATCAATATTATTCTCCGGCTAATCCGGAAGCCAACAAAGGGATACAGCAATACATCCCGGACGCAGAAGGATATGCATTTACGGAAACGGAATATACCCCCGATAATACCGGGAGGATCAGCCGTCAGAGTGGAGTAGGACCTACATACCGGTTAGGAAGCAATCATGAAACGAAATATTACTACAACCGGCCAACACAGAAAGAGTTAGATGCCTTGTTCGGAACGGAAGTAGGTATAAGCTCTCATTATTTTAAGAATGCGGTGTCGGACGCGAACGGACAGCTCTCGGTGAATTATCTGGATATGCATGGCCGTACGATTGCCACTGCGCTGACGGGGCAAACAGGAAATACAAACCTGAACGATCTCCCATCGAAGAAGGGATTGATGGTAACAGACTCCCTTTCCGGAGCAGACAATAATATCATTACAGAGCGGAGCATACAAAGCATGTTCCCGCTGATGATTGATGAAGATAGCAGTCTGTGTACTTTTAATTACATGCTTGCTCCGCCTGTATTGCAGAAGATGGGATGTGATAGTGCCACTACTTATTATACCGGGTTATACGATCTGCGTATTCGCATTACAGATGATATGCGCAACCTACGTTTGGGAGGACAGCCGGTGGAAGTTGTTTTCCGCAACTATGATCCCGCTGCTATCACTGCGGGTAGTCATCCAATATCGCCCGATACCATTAAAGTATCCTTTAGCAGGATGCTTTACAAAGGGTCTTACAATATTTCGAAAACGCTTGAAATCAGTAAGCAGGCGATGGATTACTATCGTGATAGTATTTTCCTGAAATCGACGGTATGTACCACCGTAGAAAATTTCATCGAAAAGCAATCAGCGGCAGCACAGCAGAAAAGCTGTTATCCGGAATGCGTTGGTTGCGATAGTTTGCACACCGATGGTGATGATATCAAAATCGCGATGTTACAGGACATGACTCCGTCTTCTGGTCAGTACGCTGATTTAACAGATGCTTCCAACCAGTTTTCAATTTTCAAACCGGGAAATAATGGCGCCCCCGCCACCTATGCCAGAAATGATATCAGATATTATGATGAATTGGGTGTGATAGATTCTGTTATGGATCCGGTTACCCGTAAAAATGTACTGCCACAGGCTTTATCACCTACCCAGTTTGCGAACTCCTTTAAGTCTTCCTGGGCCAATGCTTTACTGCCTTTCCATCCGGAGTATAGTAAATTGACAGTTTATCAGCAACAGGCGTTGAAAGACGCACAGTTGTGGGGCAAAGACTTTGAAGCTACGGCTACCTATTTCGCCGCTAAGCAGAAGGGTTACCTGGATCCAATTGGAACGAAGAGCCGGTTTGCCGGAACAGGTTCGCATGATCCGCTGGTAGCAAAGAGTTTTAGCACACTGAATGCGGCGCTGGAAAGATACCGGGACAAAGACTATTCTCTTTGGGTAGTGGCAACACTGGCAGTCAAATGCCCGGAAATGGAGACGAGTTGCGTAAATGCCAACAATGATATTTCGAATGCCTTTAATGAAAATACGATGTGTGGCGGCGACCTGGATATGGCGTGGCGCTCCTTCCGCACACTATATCTGCAAATCAGAAATGACGCTATCAATGATCTGTTAAATGCCTCTTCGTCGGTAACGGGAGATTTTTTATATGGGATGGGGAAAATGCCACATTTTTCATCGGTGAAAGCAACCGCCAACCATGTGAAATTGGGAGATCCTGATGAGGATCCCCAAAATGCAAACGGCGATGTGAATGCCCAGATGCAGAAAATGTATGATGATAACTGTAAAGCATATGTGAAAGTATGGATGCAGCAGTTGGCGCCATGTAATTACGATACTGCTGAATTGCGTGTAATAACAGATAGCCTGCTGTTGATCTGTAAAGGTGGAGCAGACCAGAATCACCCTTACGGTTCCAGAACATTAAAACAGCCCATACCCGGCGTCGCCAGCAATTTTGAAGAAGTTATTGCCAATTATAATGCAGGACATTTACCTGTTCGGAATGCCTTTGTTTGTAATGCGGAACTGCTGACAGATCCTGCCGCCTATGGTAAACAAGCCGCGAAGAGCAACACCGGTAGTTTCACCCGGCCGGAGACTTGTCAATGCGATAAGTTACAGTCATTACGAAATGAATATGAGCTGTTAAAAAAGACGACAGATCTGAATCTATCTGCTTATTTGCTGCGTACCCGAGGTGTGAAAATTTCACAGTCTGATCTGAATAAACTGATAGATGCCTGTTCAAATGTAACGCCGGATTGTAATTATTTACAGGAACCGATAAATATTCCGGCATTGCTGGATTGTAATGCAGCGCCAGCCTGCGTGCCCTGTCATGTTACTGACAGTTTGTATGCCGCATATCAATTGACTTATCCTCAGTCCAAACCGGCATTGAGCGAGGGCGATTCTGTGCAGGATGCCAAGAACCGTTTGTTTGCTTCTTATATGAACAACAGGCTGGGCTATCATTATCTGGCCTATGACTATCTGAAATTTATTGACAGTTGCGGCAAAGGAAGCTTCAGCACCGCCCATAATGTTTGTGTACCTGGTAGTGCCGACAGCAAACGTATGATCAACATCTACTCCAATGGAGGTACAGATGTTATTACGGATGTACGGAATACAGCAGATGACGGATACATCATGGCTGGTTATACAACCGGCTGCAGCAATGGTGGAAAAGACGGGTATGTTATCCGGACGAATAAGAAAGGTGATTTGCTTTGGGCTAAAACATATGGCGGAACAGGTGATGATACTTTTTCGAAATTAACACCTACTAAAGATGGTGGTTATATTGCCATAGGTAGCACCAATTCTTACTGTTACGATCTGGGTGCTATTCTGATAGTTAAGTTGGACAGTGCTGGTAGTGTTACCTGGAATAAGGTGATCGACTTTGGTCCGGACCATGGCGGGCAGGGAAATGATATTTTGGCTACTTCGGATAGTGGCTATGCCTTTGCTGGTCTAAGACGTACCGGCGGTATTAATACAGACTGGATAGGTGGTAAGTTAACAGCTACCGGAGATCTGACTTGGTTAAGACAAGGTGGTTCCGGCGCGAACAGGGATGTTGTCAATCTGCTGGAAAATAATGATACGTTGATGTTTGCCTCTTCTATTGTGGACGGTGGCAACTTTGATGTAACGCTTGTGAAAGTAAATAAACAAACGGGAGATGGATTGGGTAGGGATCAGTATGATCTGGAAGGCCGGGGTAACATCTGCAACAATATTCTGAAAACGGCAACTGGTTACAGATTGTCGATCGCCAATCTGGCAGATGCAGGCAACACGACGGTGAACGGGGTGTTGATGGATCTCAAGGCAGATGGTAGCATTGTAGCAGCCAAAAAGATGTTGAGTCCGGCGTCATTTAATTCACAGACGAGTACTGTTTCCTGGGTAGTGGCCGGAACGAGTGATGGAGGGGTGATTGCTTCTCAGTCTACAAAGGATGCATTTTGGTATAAACTCGGGGCGAATAATATCCCTCAATGGGGAAGCCATGTGAATATTCCAGCCAGTGAATGGGTGACACGATTAGTCCAGAACCGGAATGGTGGCTATGCGGGGGCTGGTTTATACAGTAACCATGCGATGCTGATGCTGGCAGATGGGCAGGGAAAAACGGGCTGTACTGATCTGCCCGAATCGCTGGGAGCCGTTGATATTACCAGCGCCTGTATTCGAAAGTCGCTTGGGGCTGTAACAGATATTGTTCTCACGACAAACAATATCAGTACAGTTGCTATTGGAGAGAAAATATGTACACCGGCGTTCAATACTGAAAGCTGCCCGGGCATAGATAGTTGTTATGAATTGTTAGATGGTCCGTTGTTATGTGGTAATACCGAAGCCACCTTCCCTGATATTGTTCTTCCGGACATCAGTAATTGCTCTGACAGTTCACTTTTTGCAGATGCGAAAGGAAGAGAGTTATTCAATGTGTATAGGGATTCTTTGATCAATGATTTTGACAGATCGTATCTCAGCACTGCTTTATCAGCTGTTTACGGAGAGCAGTTTGCTGTGACTCATGCTAACTCTGAACATCACTATACTTTATATTATTACGATCAGGCGGGTAACCTGGTGAAAACCATTCCTCCGGCTGGTGTAATCAGGGATACCACCCGTGACTGGGCTGATCGGGTCGCTGCAGCAAGAGCAGCGGGCCAATCGTTAGTGCCCCATCATACTTTAGCCACCAATTACCGATACAATACCTTAAACCAGGTAGTAGCACAGTTTTCTCCGGATGGCAGCATCAGTCATTTCTGGTATGATCGTTTGGGCAGATTGGCAGTTTCTCAGAATAGAAAACAGCAGTTCAATAACGCTTACAGCTATACGTTGTATGATTATCTGGGTCGTATTACGGAAGTAGGGGAGATTTCCAACAGTGCTGGCATGACACCGGAAATTTGCAGAGATGCTACTTTATTGTCGCAATGGATCGCGGTGGCTGGTAATAGCAGATCACAGATTACGAGGACCGTTTATGATTTACCAAGCACGTTCCTGGAACAGGATATCTGGCAGGCTAAGAATCTGCGTAATCGTATATCCTGGAGCGCTGTTTATGACCACATTGCGGACACGATTCCGGGTGGTCAGGCCTCCGCTACATATTATAGTTATGATATTCACGGTAACGTACGTACGTTATTGCAGGATTATAGTGCCAATACGCCCAACCCTGGTAATCGCTTTAAGAAAATAGAATACAACTACGACCTGGTAAGTGGAAAGGTAAATAGTGTTAGCTATCAGCCTGGTCAACGTGATGCATTCTATCACCGATATAGTTACGACGCAGAAAACAGGATCACGAATGTGGAAACCAGTCGGGATAGTATCTACTGGGAGAATGATGCCTACTACCAGTATTATAAACACGGACCTTTAGCCAGATCGGTTATCGGGCAACAGCAGGTACAGGGACTGGACTACGCCTATACCTTGCAGGGATGGCTTAAAGGAGTGAACAGTACAACGGCTACCAGCGCTTTTGATATAGGAAAAGATGGTGCTAAAAATGGTATTACAGCACAAGACGCATTCGGGTTCGCATTGCATTACTTCGGTGACAATGATTATAAACCGATCAATAGTGAAGTCCGGCCATTTGCATCTGCCGGAGGCACACTGGCATCGCTGTACAATGGCAACATCAGCGCTATGAGTGTGAACATACCTAAGGTAGGTACGCCGCTAATGTATTCTTATACGTATGATGCCCTGAACCGACTGGTGGCGACGAATGCGGCCCATAATCTCAATACCACTACGAATACCTGGATGCCTGTTAAGGTGTCTGATTTTGGAGAAAAAATCAGTTATGATCCCAATGGTAACATATTGACCTATGATCGCCATGGCAACGCTACCTGGGCTGGCAAGTCGCTGTCGATGGATAGCATGCAGTATCATTATGAAGCGGGTAAGAATAGGTTACTCTCAATCAATGATGATGTGTCACCCACTGCTTATGATAATGACATTGATGCTCAGCTGGCTAATAACTATGTATACGATAGCATTGGTAATTTGATACATGATGAACAAGCAGGTATTGACATAGCGTGGACGGTATATGGTAAGATTAAGCAGATAACGAAAAAGGATAACTCTACTATTGTTTATACATACGATGTTGCCGGCAATCGTATCAGCAAAATAGCTAAAGGAGTAGAAACTCGCTATATCAGGGATGCTACCGGTAATGTGATGAGTGTGTATGTTAGTGGTGATCAGTCTATCAATGGCGGTTTACTTAGTCAAACAGAAACGCATCTTTACGGTAGCAGCCGACTGGGGATCAACAATATGGCCACCCAGGTGCAAAATGATGATAATACAGAGTTGGTAAGATTACAAGGCTTAGGTTTCGGAACGTTTGCTACCTTTACACGAGGTAATAAGTTCTTTGAGTTAAGTAATCATCTGGGGAATGTACTAGCAACTGTGACGGACGCCAAGAAAGCAGTATCTGTGGATGGGAATGTAGTGGACCATTATGAGGCGGAGATAGCGAGCGCGCAGGATTATGCACCGTTTGGAATGGGGTTACAGGGAAGAGGATTTGATGCGGGGAGGTATAGATATGGGTTTAATGGGATGGAGAAATCAGATGAGATCAAAGGTGAAGGAAATAGTTATACAGCTGAGTTTTGGGAGTATGATCCTAGGATAGGAAGGAGATGGAATAATGACCCTGTCTATAAACATAGTCCCTATGAAGCTTTTGGAAGTAATCCTATAGTTAATGCAGATCCATCGG
>NZ_DATCVJ010000860.1:0-14163 GCF_036566945.1 Chitinophaga sp.
TTTTATTGACAAGTTTATATTTAAACGATATTTGAATTTCAATATCAGTCAACTTTTTTGATAGCACTATCCAATACTTATGAAATTTAATTTCTTCCAAAAAACGCCTCCACTCAGACCCACCTTTGAAGCACTAAAAAATTCGCCGTTAAAGGAGATGTACTTCTATCGTGTGGCGCCGTGGTACTGGATATCGAACGATATGATAACGATTGTAGATAATCACGCACCCCGAATGATCACCCTTGATCCCTGGCCTCAGATGATTTTTCTGGACGCCACCGGAAAGCTGACCATCAGTGAATACGTAGATTTTGTGGCGTACAAATACAAGAAAAATATTCCCATCGATCTGGATACTATTATCCTATCCATGATCAACCTGCTGCTGGAAGATAAAGTGATTTGCCTGTCGGAAGTGCTGAGGGAGCCGGATCCATACCATCGTTTGCCAGTACCGCTAAAAAGAAATAATGAAATTTGAGCAGTAGCAAAGCCAATACTCAAATTTCATTATTTTATTTGCATTGATGATTCCCACCAAAAGCAGGTGATCGTTGAAACGGAGGCAGGGCTCGAACCTGCGTCTATCCGGATAACGTGCCGGAAGTTCTACCACTGAACTACTCCGCTAACTTTTAATTTTGTTCCGGGAAAAAGGGCTGAACGTTTTTTCCCGAAAAGTATTTATGTTGTTTTAATATTTTAGCAAGATAGGGATTGGAAACGGTTACGCCATGCACCAGTTCCGGCGTAGGCCGGAAGGGTACTACACCGTGTTCTCTTGGTGCTATCCAACCCGACCTTTCCGCATGAAGTCCTGAAAATTTGCAGGCGGCTTCCACCCTCGCCCTGGTACAAATAGCCTTTCCTGAAAACACTTCCCAGGGAAAAGGCAGCCGATTCCATACGGGCAGGTTCGGGTCCTCTTTATTACCTTGCAGATAGTGCAAGCTGGCCACATCTGCAGCAATCAACCGCATTACTTTTCCAGGACACATCTCTTCCAGTATGAACTCCATTCCCAGCGCATACAGCAAATTCATCCAGCTGTCTCTTGCCTTGTTCCATGCACCGGCAGTGTTATTCCAGGAGCTGGAATCATTCCCTTTCCGTACCACCATGGTAGTCCGGTTAAAATCATTCTGCTCCCACAGTTCTCCTAAAAAAGAAGCTACCTGCGCCAGCAACGAAGTCCATTTACCGAGCAATATCCCTTGCTGATCACCACTAAGTTTTTCCAGTACTTCCGGTCTCGGGAATACTTGTGCAATTGCCCACCAGTTGGTTCCGGCCGCATTATTCATACAACGACTGAAAAGCATATGCGCAATTTCATCGTAAGGCCGTTGTTGCCCTTTCACCGTGAACTCGCTGCGAAGATTACAACGGGCTGTGTAATAGGCTATAAAACATGCACTGTTCACATCTGCCATAAAATCATCCCGTGTGATATCTTCTGCAAAAGCATGCTTTCCTGTTCGCTGGAAAAAAAGTCGCTGATGCTCTCTGATCATGATGCTCAGTTTCTGTTCCAGTCTGCGTAAACAACGAAATAATTTATTGTACCTACGTTTGGAGATATCCAGTCCTGCGGCCATTCTTTGTTCCCGGTTTAAACGATCCGCTGCATAATTGTTATACCCCGGATCCTTATGTATGAGCGAACTAACAGCGCCTATAAACTCCTCCACCACTTTGGGATCATCATAAGCCCCTGAAGCAAATGTCGCGTCCAGCTTAAAGAGTTGAATAGCTTTGTTTACCTGTTTTTCTGCACCTGTTACCTTGGCAAACGCTTCCAGCATGGCCGTATACTGCCATACCATATTACGCAGGGCAGACGGCAATGCTTTTCCCAATACCCCCGCTTCTTCCCGGCTCAGTTGCGGGCCCAGCACATCGTGGATCAAGGCAGCCACATCTTCCGGTCTTTTTCGCTGATGAATTGTTTCGTATAGTACTGCTGGTATCAAGGTGAATAAATGTTTTCAGGTGTACATCAATTGATAGTAGTATAAATCACTGCTGTGACTATACAAAGATGCATACTCAACTGCGCAACTGAACTGCGTACTTTATTTTTTTTTTAAAAGGCGAATCAGTCTGTAACACTACCTCACTATTATCACACCATTCCTCACGAATGCGGCTGATTCACGCCCAGATTTTCACGGGTAAATTTTCCGGGGGTATGAATTATTTTTGTAATCAACGCAGCCAGACTTTTTTGAGAAATGACCGAACCTTTCTCTGGCTGGCCTTTTTGAGTGGTTTCATAATTTACCTCTTCGGTATCGGTAAACCAGGCTGGCCTTAAAATGGTGTAATCAAGATCTGATGATTCAATTACATCGGCGGCTTTGCGATATGGAACCAGTATAGGTTTTAACGGCTTTTCATAAATGCCGATAGCACTGATGAAAATGATTTTCTTCACGCCTGTTTCATTCATGGCCTTTACAATATTCTTTGCCATCGCTTCCAGGTCACCGGCGAGGTTTGCATATACCATATCCTGCCCCTTGATAGCTGCCCTGAGCTGATCATAGTTGAGTACATCGCCTTCCATAATGACGCATTTTGAAACATCTTTATTTTTTAGCTTGCCGGGATTGCGCAAAAATAAGGTGAGTTTAATATCGTCCAGGGGGGCTAACATATCGGTAACCTGTTGGGCAATATTACCATTAGCGCCAAGAATGATTACATTTTTCATTTGAATGTTTGTTTTGATGGGACTATAATAGCCTCCTGATTATACAAAACCGCTCAAACAAAGTTCGCGTACCAAAGGGGTGACTGCAAATGACTTTCAAATAATAAAATAAGCATTTCAAACAATTTAAGCCCGCAATGAGGTAGGCGTAGTACCTGTCATTTTCTTAAAGAAATTATTGAAGTAAGTAGGATATTCAAAGCCGAGTGCGTAGGCAATATCGGCGATACTCCAGTCGGTATGATGCAGCAGCGCCTTCGCCTCCATGATAATTCTTTCTGAGATATGGATGGTGGTGGGCTTTCCGGTCACCTCCTTCACCGACCGGTTGAGGTGATTCACATGCACGGCCAGTCCTTTGGCGAAATCCTGGGCCGTCCTCAGTACCCTGGTCTGTCGGGGGCTTTCGATCGGAAACTGCCGTTCCAGCAGCTCCAGGAACAAGGACGTAATGCGGGAGGAAGCATTTTTATGTTTAAAGAAATTTCCCGTTGGTTGCATTTTCAATGCTTCATGTATCATCAGGTGGATATAGTTGCCGATCAGTTCTTCCTTGAAAATGTAGTCGGTGCTTTGTTCTGCGAGCATCCTTTGAAAAAGGGAGGTCATAAAACTACGCTGACTTTCATCCAGTTGAAAGATGGGCGTACCGCCCAGTTTAAACAGGGGAGATTGTTGCAGGCTTTCCAGGCGCTCATGGCCTTTCAGAAAACCTTCTGTGAATACGCATGCGTACCCGCTGTAATCCGATGAAATGATTTCCCAGGAATACGGGATATGTGGATTCCCGAAAAACAGGATGGTCCCCTCCGTCTCAATTCCCCTGTCAGCATAGTGGATCAGGTTTTTGCCCGTATTGATACATATTTTGTAGAAGTCTCTTCTGCTATAGGATGGCACCGCGTTCACACCGCTTTTCACTTCATATACCTTAAAGCCTTTCAGCTTTAAATCGCCTGTTTTAAAATCTGCCGCCTCGGAGAGCACCTGTTTATCCATCTCACAAAATTAATACAATCAAACATTACCTGGTAAAAAATGTGCCTCCCATTCCGGCCCGACATTGAACAGAAACGGTATAAATGGCGTTATCACCATGCCGGTGCGCCCCGACATCCAACACACCGGCAATTATTTGAAATTTATACTTTTCTATTTGATAATTATTAACAGCTCCCTTGCCGGCAGCAATACCTTTGCAACGGCTTTACAGCGTCATTATTCATTCAAAAAAACATTTTATGGAAATCATACGCAGCGGCTCACAACCTTCCGGCAAAGGGCCCGCAGAATATTTCACAGGAACCGTAAGAATTGATCCACTGATAAACCCACCAGAGCCGGCACGTGTGGCAATGGCACTCGTTACTTTTGAACCGGGGGCCCGTACCGCATGGCATACCCATCCGCTGGGTCAAACGCTCATTATCACTGCGGGTGCCGGCTGGGTACAGCGGGAAGGAGCAGGAAAACAAGCAATACATCCCGGGGATATTGTATTCTTTCCGCCGGGAGAAAAGCACTGGCACGGCGCTACGGCGACGACGGCCATGAGCCACATCGCCATCCAGGAGAAACTGAATGGTTCACCTGTCGACTGGATGGAACAGGTAACAGATGCACAATACAGCGAGCAATAACATTTTAAACACTATTTCCATGAGCACAAAAGATGTAAAAGCATTTGGCGCTGAAGCTGCCACTGCCCCACTCCACTCTCTGACGATCACCCGCAGAACACCTACTCCACATGACGTTGAAATAGAGATTCTTTTTTGTGGCGTATGTCATTCTGATTTACATATGGCCAGGAATGAATGGCACAATACCGTGTACCCTATTGTACCGGGGCATGAAATTGTAGGCAGAATAACACGTGTAGGCGATCACGTTACCAAATTCAAGGTAGGGGATCTGGCTGCGGTGGGTTGCATGGTCGACTCCTGCCGGGAGTGTGAATACTGCAAAGAAGGATTGGAGCAATATTGCGAACCCGGTAATACGCTGACTTACAACTCTCCTGATAAACACCTTGGCACGCCCACCTACGGTGGTTATGCAGAGAATATTGTGGTAGATGAAAATTACGTATTACATGTTCCCAAAAACCTGGATTTAGCCGCTACTGCACCGTTACTTTGTGCAGGCATCACCACTTATTCGCCGTTAAAACACTGGCGTGTAGGACCAGGTACCAAAGTAGGCGTAGTGGGCATTGGTGGTCTTGGACATATGGCCATTAAACTCGCCAAGGCTATGGGAGCCTATGTGGTCGTGTTTACTACTTCCGTTTCCAAATTTGAAGATGCCAAACGTTTAGGGGCGGATGAAGTGGTATTGTCGAAAGACAGTGAACAAATGAGCAAACAGGCCAGGAAATTGCATTTCATCGTTGATGCGGTATCTGCCGAACATGATGTAAATGCATATTTAAATTGCCTGAAAGTAGACGGTACCCTGGCACTGGTAGGCGCACCGGAACTACCGTTACCGATTGCTGCCTTCAGCTTAATTCCAACCAGAAGAAGCTTTGCGGGATCTACCATCGGCAGCATCGCGGAAACGCAGGAGATGCTTGATTTCTGTGGCGAGCATAACATCACCGCGGATATTGAACTGATTAATATTCAGCAGATCAACGAAGCCTATGAAAGATTGCTCAAAGGGGATGTTCATTACCGCTTTGTGATCGACATGGCTTCTGTAAAAAAATAGCGCATTCATCACGGCTTCGTGAGGGCCTTCATTTTTGCTAAACCCGTTTTTGCTACAAGCAGGGCATCCTGCTGGTAGTAATGCGGGTTAAATAATTCTAAAGACAGGATCACGGGTTTATCCGGGTGATGGATACTTTGTAACAGTGTCCGTAACGGCGCAATGCCATCTCCCGGATAAATACGATCCGGCTCAGCTATCTTCTCCGGGGAAATACCTTCGGGATAATCATTAATATGGAAAATTTCTATGGCGGGAGTACCCACAAAGGGAACACTGTCAAAGCTGGATCCTCCTTTGAAAATATGGAATGAATCCAGTAGTACCCGTGCATTTTTATGACCGCTTTCTGTCACTACGTACAGCACATCACTGATTTTTCTTAGGTTTTTGGAAGATCCCCACATCTCCAGTATCGGCAGCACACCAGTTTGTTCCCCCATCTCCAGAATTGTAAGATATCTTTCTGTTACCACCCTGAGATCTATTGACGAAGCGCTGCTGCTATTGGCACCAAAAGGAGGCGCCGCTACCCGCTTACAACCAATTTTTGCCAGCAGCTCCATTTCATTTTTCAGCTGATCCAATCCGGCTTTCCGCACTGCTTCGTCATCCACTATCCATTTGGCAAAGCCAATGGCATTTTCCACTTCCAGTCCCAGATCATCTATTACTTTTTTGGCAGTAACCACCGATCCGCCTTCCTTTAAATAGCGTTGAAATGTATCTATCCAAATCTCTACTGATCTGAAACCTGCTTTGGATGCAACTTCCAGCTCTTTTATAAATCCCAGCTTTTGTCCGCTGATGGTGCTCATATTAAGGGAGTACCTAAACCCTGGCGCTGCAGACAAGGGAGCTGCCTTTGCTGCCGCCGGTAGTTTCAACAATGCCGCACCGGCTGTTAACCCGGCCATTTTCAATGCCTGTCTGCGATCCAACGTGGAATTGATCATAATAAAACCTTCTTTAAAATGAAAATAGGAAAGGTAAAATACAGCTATTACTGATAAAATACTACCCGATTTTTATCCGTAATCAATATTCCCTCCGGAGCAATTATATTTGTATCCTACAGCGTTGCAATAAAGCAGCCTGTGAAACAGCTACAGTTGACAATGAAAAAACACACACTCCTGCTGCTATCACTGATAGCCGGCTTTTCCGCATGCAAAGTAACCCAGAGAGGTGGCAAAGACGGATACCTGTACGTCCAAAAATCAGGACGGGAAAATAAGCATTGGAAGCTCGTCTGGCAAGATAACTTCAACGGACCTACGCTGGACACCAGCAAATGGACGCGTGTTCCACCCGGCACTGCCGCCTGGAACAAACATATGGGCAGTGATGAACCATGTTACAAACTGGATAGTGGTAAAATATATCTGCGCGGCATCAACAACCCGGATACGGTAAAAGATCCCAGACCCTTCCTGACTGGCGGGATCTATACCAAGGGAAAATTCGCCTTTCAATATGGAAAAATTGAAATCCGCGCCAAACTCGAATGCGCCCGGGGTGCATGGCCTGCTATGTGGATGCTGGCAGAAACCGATAAGTACGGCAAATATCCAAAGAACGGAGAAATTGATATCATGGAGCATCTAAACTACGACTCCCTCATTTATCAAACCACCCACTCCTACTATACGCTGGACCTCAAACAAACGGAGCATCCTCCTCACTATGGCACGGCAAAATTAAATCCGCTTGTCTTCAACACTTTTGGCATCAGCTGGTACCCCGATAGAATTGTATTCCTGCTGAATGGAGAAGAAACGTTTACTTATCCCCGTGTAAAAGGAGTGGATCCGTCGCAATGGCCTTACGACCAGCCTTTTTATATCCTGATAGATCAGCAGCTGGGTGGCGACTGGGTAGGCAAAGTGAATCCCGGTACGCTACCGGTGCAGATGATTGTGGACTGGGTGAAGGTGTATCAGTAATACCGTATTTTAGTATCGCGGAAATATGTCTATTTTCGTTACCAACGGACATTCAACATTATCTAAAATAAAAAGACATATGGGTATTGAAAAAGCTATTCTTGCAGGTGGGTGCTTTTGGGGAGTGGAAGAACTCATCCGCCATCAGCCGGGGGTGATCTCTACTGTGGTGGGATATACCGGTGGTGATGTGCCAAACGCAACCTATCGCCACCATGGTACACATGCAGAAGGCATTGAAGTTACATTTGATGCCGATAAGATTTCTTACCGGAAACTGCTGGAATATTTTTTCCAGATTCATGATCCTACTACTAAAAACAGGCAGGGCAATGATGTGGGGACCTCCTATCGCTCTGCTATTTTCTTTCTGAATGAACAGCAACAGGAGACCGCTAAAGCACTTATCGCGGAGATGACCGCCTCCGGCAAGTGGCCAGGGCAGATCATAACAGAAGTGGTGCCTGCTACTGATTTCTGGAATGCAGAAGAAGAACATCAAAACTATCTGCAAAAGCATCCCTATGGCTATACCTGCCATTTTGAGCGACCAGACTGGAAATTGAAATAAGCAGGCCCCTACTGCGCCGGTCAGGAAAATTCGTCGTGGATATGAATTATTTTCTATATCTTAAAAACTAAACCATTTAACTGTTATGACCACAAAAGAAACGTTCACTCTCCACGGCGAGAACCTGGTAAAAAAAGTAAAGGAGCTGATAGCAGAGGGGAATATCAGAAAAATCACCATCGCAGATAAAGAAGGTAAAGAACTCATGTCTTTTCCGCTGACCATAGGCATTGTGGGCGCTATATTTGCCCCTATCCTGGCAGCCATTGGGGCCGTAGCAGCCCTGATCGGCGAATGCAGTATCATTGTGGAAAGGGAACCTGAAAAAGACGAGCCATCCGCTTAACTGGCAAACAAAAGCCCCGATCAACATCGGGGCTTGTTTTGTTAACCTACAACTGTTACACTGGTAACAATATTTTTATATAGAGATATCTTCATTAAGCTTCACAAAAGTCTGAAATAAATAACGGGCAAAATTGTACTAATTGAGGTAATACATGTACAAATCATGCCTTTTACACGTCCGTACGTTCATCTAATTGGCTCATATGACCTCGCATCCGGGGTGATTTCCCTATATTTGTAACTATGGCAAAAGAAAAGAACAAACCCGTTCCGGTAAGATTTGACCTGAAGATTTTAGAATTATTGAAAGAAGAAGAGAAAATAGATACCCCTCAGCAAGCGCTGAATTTCCTCTCCAATTTCTGGGAAAATAACCGGCCGGCGACTACTGATTTTACTGGTGAAGTGATGCCTGTCAAGAAGAAGACTGCTCCGGTGGAGAAAGCGTCGAAAGGCGAAGCGGCTGCACATCCTTCCGGATTATCCGGCATCGATTTGCTGATATGGAAGGCAGAGCAAAAGGAAAAAAATAATGAGTAAGAACGCATATTAAATTTGAAAGCCTTCCTGAGTGTCAGGAAGGCTTTCCATATACTGCTACCAATAAATTTGCTTTTACCCATCCGGCAGACTATCATTTCTTTTCCGCTACTTCTTCTTTTCTTTCTCCGCCCGGAAGCTACCATTTGGCTGTATAAAAGTTAACGCAATTATCTTTTGATTAGCATTGCTGACAAATTTCACTTTATAATCCTTCAGTCCTTTTAAACGGAAGCTGGTATTGTCAATGGCTTCCAGTGTAAACTTAGTTTGACCGGCAATGGCCATCTCCAGCACGTTACCGTCTTCTGTGCTGATAGTGATGGGCGTACCGGAGATGCTGTAAATACCTGTAAAACCTTTCAGTAAATCCGGTTTCAAAATCAGGTTCGTCAGTTGCTTATCAAAAATCACCGGCTCACCGTACGGATCATAGGCAAAGCTTACGCGGTCAATATCTCCCGCATTACTCATCAGGAATTGCAGACGCATATTTGACTTATACATCGGATCAATAACGGAATCGGTAGCATCATAAGGGGAGTAAATGTTATAATCCTCGTGATTTAACAACCAGGTGATATCAGGAAGTCCTACAAACAACGAATCCGCTCTATTATAAATATGCAGGGTGCCGTAGGCATCATTTTTAAAATCACCGGTAAAAGCGGTAACGGGATGCGTGGGTGCATGCGCTTTAAAATCAGGATCTACGTAAGGTTTGCTTGTGTCCTTGCCACCGGAAGGATGATTCTTTTTAGCCGGAGCGGCGATACCAAATAATTGATCGGATACCGCATCAATCACTTTAGCAGGGATTTTGGAATTCATCTGATTACTAAGCACGACGATACCAATACTATCTAAAGGATAAAAGGTAGTCAGGGCAGTAAATCCATCTACATTGCCGCCATGTTCCACGCGGTAGTGACCACGATAGGTAAACAACATCCAACCAAATCCGTAGTTACCAAATTGAATATAGGGTCTTTGAGGATCTGGCGCCCCCGCGTCCATGACCATTTGCGATGAAGTGGCTTCTTTTACATAATCTGCCGGAATGATTTCTTTGTTGTTATACTTCCCGCCATGCATCCAGGTGATGAGCCATTTCGACATATCCATTACCGTGCTGTTGATAGCTCCGGCTGGTCCCATGGCTATAATGGGATGATACTTTATTTCTTTGATCCCGGCATCTTTGTCGACCGTGTACCCACGTGATGGCTCAGGCGCGGCCGCCAGCGCAATCGTACCAATGGAAGACTCGCTCATCCCCAATGGTTGAAAGATCTGGCTGTTGATATTCTGTTCCCAGGACTGGCCGGTCAGCTTTTCTGCTACCATGCCCTGCACCATGAACATAAAGTTATTATACTGCCAGCGCGCACGTAAAGGAGCCGTTGGTTTCATATAATGCATGCGCTGCAACAGCGTATCCCGGGAACTGGTATTAAAAAGCGCCCAGGCTAGGTCGTAGCGGGAAAACCCTGTTCTATGACACATCATATCCCGCAAAGTGATCTGATAGTTGAGCGCAGGATCTGAAAAGTCCAGCGCAGGCAAATACATAGTCGCCGGTTTATCAAAATCCACTTTTCCTTCTTTGCGTAAATTGCCCAGCAAAGTGCTGGTAAATGCTTTGGTACAGGAGCCTATGGCAAATTGTGTATGCGGGGTTACCGGTAACTTACGAACAACATCGCGGTAACCGAAGCCTTTGGAAAATATAACTTTATCTTTTTCCACTACAGCGATGGCAAACCCGGCGCCCTGCGCCTCCTGTAGAATAGCCGATAAAGTGGCATCTAACTTTTCCAGTTTGTTGGCCTTGTCAGCGGGCTTCTGGGCAATGGCTGTTGCCATCACTCCTAAACAACACCAGGTGCCGAGGCACCTGCGCATGGTTGATACTCTCATCGGGTTAAATTGTTACCAGACCTAAGTTTACAGCAAATAAGTGAATTAAGCAAACGGATTCTGCGGAATGGTAACAGGGGCGGCTATACTCCGTCATTTATTACATCTGTGAGCTGATCCAGTTCCGGCATATCTTTTACACGCGGATCTTTTCGCAGGGCTAATCCGGCAATCGCTTCCAGACGCGTGTTCTTATCACGATCATTGATCCTGTTCCACAAGGCATCGGTGATCTCTTTCGAAGTAGTTTTAATCTGGCTACCGATACCAAAAGTAGCCCAGTTCCTGATATCAGCCACCTTGTCCGTACTCAGGGCTATCAAAGTATCGATGGCTGTTTTATTATCCACGCCCAGCAATGCAAATGCCACGGCAAACCGGACGTCTTTGTCTGCATGGCCTTTAAAAGAAGCTACCCTGCCGGTTTGTGGAACATCCAGCTGTTGATTGTTATGTGCAATCGCATATAAAATAGCACTTAATACATTGGGCTGTTTTTCGGTGACGAGTAATTCAAAACAGAGTAGGATCGTTTGCTCATAATACGGTCTGGCTGCATGCCCCAACTGCGCCAGCACCGTCATGCCCGTTTCCCGTTCCTGATCATTTCCGGCGGTAGCCAGTTGGTAGCTCCTGGTAAAAATATCTTCAGTCCCCCGTTTACGTAGCTCCCTCATATTATCCCAATATGTTCTATCTGACTTATTATTTAAAAGCCGGGTAAAGAGTTTTTCGTTGGTCCAATGTTGTCTGCTCATAGTATAGGGGATGTACAGCGGGAAAAAATACGATTTTTCCCGGAAAGAACGGCACCCCATAAATCCGATTTGCAAATACTGGTTTAATACCAGACCTTCGCGCTCCCAACTTTAGTAGAAACGCAGCAGATATGGCAATACCAGTTATAAAGAAGTTCACTTTCACCGCTCAGGTAGACGAAACAGATGTAAATTTTGAGATGCACCCGGTGAATATCAGGGAAAAGCAATTATACCAGGTGTATACACAGTACAACAATACTCCGGTACGTTTTCACATGCAAGCCGCCGATGGCCTGAATTTCAAGATTACAGACAGAAATACCTGCCCTCCCGCATATATAGCACTGGAGCAGCAGTTATCGGATGCTATCGGCGTTAATTAATCCAGATTTCTTTCGCGGGTCCTGACTACTTCAGCTGCAATGCTGCTATCGTTCTATGCATGTCGTTGATGACTGCATTTAAAAACTACTAAAAATGCCCAGTTTATAGGCATTATTTTCGGCAGGAGCGGCAGCCTGTAGCCAGTTTTGCAACGCCACCTGCGCAGTGCAGGGACCATAGGTAATGATCTTGATTTTCCGCTGCAGGGATTCCTGCCTCAAAATCTCCAGCACGGCTTGCAGGATTTCTCCATGGAAGGGGGTAAACATAAAAAATATGGTTCCTTCGGAATAGTCTGCCTCTCTGGCATCTACATTGCTGAAGTTGACATCAGATAAATTCAGCGACGCTGCGCAATCCCTTGCGTAGTCGCAAAAAGCGGGTTCGAACTCTATTCCTTTGGTGGGGATGCCTGTCAGTAAATTTACCAGGATGGCTACCTGTCCCAGGCCGGCACCGATATCAAAAAAAACATCTTCCTGACGGATAAACGATTTTTCTACCAGTTCAAAAACAATCCTGGCGGGCGTTTTCTGATAATACACCATTTCCGGTTCCAAATCTTTCGTTTGTTCCGGCATGGTCTGAAAAAGGGATAACCCATTGATCAATACGTCCAGGTTATCATACCCTACTTCTTCCTGAGATATGGGATCATGCACGTTGAAGTCAACATACTTCGTGATCAGTGCTTTGAAGGCTGTGCCCGAATATCCTCCTTGCCGGATATTGGATTGAATATGTTGAAATAGTTGTTGATCTGTTTCTTCCAGCGCGGACCTGACTTTTTCCGCATGCTGCCGAAGCTGCAGCAGCGTTGGTGAAGTTGTTTCCAACAGGTATTCATCTATCTGATCAATTACCCCGAACCCAATAAAATCTATTGCTTCACTACGTTTTTCAAAGTTCCCTTTTTCATATAGCGAAGCATCGCTGGCTATTGCTTCGAGGTATGACTGCAGTTTAAAAATGAGCATCTTTGTTTGGCTTGTTTTTTCCGTGATGCATAGTAGGGCTTTTGCGCCACCGCTATGCATCACGGTCCAGGCGGAAATTTACAACTTATTATCTTCATCCCTGGGTGATGATCAACATGTTTAGCGCCAAATCATCACACTGCCTGCTGCCAGGTCATGAATAGCTCTTCTTTCCTTGTTGCCGTGGATAGTTAAAAAGGAAATCCACCCCAGAAAAAATTTCACAATATATCGGAGCAATGCCATGTGAACAGGTATCCGTTTACGGGTATTGTCTACGTTCCGCACACGGATACCTTTGATATAATTCCCCACTGTACATCCGAATGCAACAAACAAAGGTTCATATATCACCCAGATAAAAACAAACAAGCCAATGCGTACGGCATCGGGTACTTCTCCGAAAAGCTCCAGCAAAGCGCCAAAAATGTACATCAGCAAAACAATAAAAAGGAAATCGATGAAAGCCGACTGCACGCGGGTGCTTAAATGTGGGTAAGTTATTTCATCAATGGGTTCAGGAAAAAGGGATTCTTCTATCATAGTGGTATAGGTTGAATACGTAAAATAAGGAAATTTAACAAACAAAAAGTCCCGGAGAGATGATCTTCCCCGGGACTGTTGCTCTCGACATCATTCACGCTTACTTCATCCACCAAACTTTCACGGTAGTGGAATTACCACCCATGTGATCCGTTTGTGCTGTATAATTTACGGTATTGTTAATTGATTCCTGTTGCGGATACTGCAACCTGTTAAAATTTACATAGGTAGCCGGATTGCCATCCCGCGGAGTGCGGCCGGTCCTTCTCCATAAATTATAGGCCAGCCATGGCTGACGGAAAAAAGACAACCATTCCTGTGCGTAGATCTTATTCAATTTCTGATCGTCGGTGCCAGTGAAGGCTACTTTCGGATTAGCCATGAATGCGGCCATCTCCGCAGAGGTAGGACTGGGAGGAGCTACAGCCGACCAGTTATCATTTGTAACATTGGTATTGTGGGCAATGTAGTACCAAAAATTCACGGAGGACGTAATACCAGCAGCATACTCTGTACCGGCAGTTACCATATTTTTAGCTACGCCGAGGCCTCGTGCCAACGCTTCTGCTTTCAGGAAATGTACTTCAGCTGCTGTCATAAACAATTCAGGCTGATAATAAATATCTCTTACTATCCGGTAATTAAAGGGAGAGAATACACAATTATCTTTGTTCGCAAAATCCGCATCTCTTTTATCCTGGTAAGGGTTGGTATTATCGCTGGCGGTACTTCCTGGCTG
>NZ_DATCVJ010000861.1:0-7777 GCF_036566945.1 Chitinophaga sp.
AAAAGGAATTATCTGAAGAACAGAAGCAAATTCTCTCCCAAAAAGATCACCTTCAGCATAAAGATCGGGCAGAAGTATTATTCTATAATAAGTGCTTCGGCAATAAGTATGAGCTGACAAAAGATTTCAGAGACGTTGCTAAATTGAGCAAACGGGTGGAGAAACCGGTACTTCATTTATCCCTTCGATTGGCTCCTGGTGAAACACTTTCAAGAGATCAATTAGCAGAGATAGGCAGGGAATGTGCGAAAGAATTCGGGGTGGCAGAGAACCAATATCTCTGTGTACTACACAGAGATACCAATGAACAGCACATACATATTGCGGCCAATCGGGTAGGCTTTAATGGCAAAGCTGCTAGCGATAGTAATAACTACAAAAGAATGGCTGCCCTTTGCCGAAGGCTGGAAAAGCAATACAAGCTAAAGGAGGTTTTAAGTCCCCGCGCCTTTCTATCACCACAGGAAAGACTATTACCGAGGCAAGACATGCGAAAGGAGAAATTAAAAATGGACATCCGGGCAATCTTAAGAAATGTATGCTACTATTCAGATTTTGAGCATAGAATGCAGGCATTAGGGTATAAGGTAATTAAAGGCCGGGGAATTTCCTTTATTGACGATAAGAAAGTAAAAATAAAAGGGAGTGAGGTCGGGTTTTCATTAGCAAAAATAGAGAAAATATTGAGCATAAAACAGGAGTTGGAGGCAAGGAATGCGGAGCAAAAAATCTACGAAACCTCCCTTCTGGACAGCGCAGCAAGACACCGAAGCCATACCCTGACACAAAGAATGCTTCAACAAATCCAACAAACAACGCGAATGGAACATTCTCCAATTATCCCTGTAATAAAGGAATTGACAAGCTTATTAGAGTCGCTTTTACAAGTGGAATATACCTCTAACTATTTACCATATGAACTCACGGAGGAAGCCGTCAGGCAGAGACGAAAAAGGCAACAATCGAGAAATAAGGGAATTCGTCATTGAAATTGTTTTTGTAGAAGCTTTTTTCTTGAAACGGAAAATAAAAAAACATTGATTTCGGCAATAGGGTGACGTCAAAAAAGACGTTAACCTATTGCCGAAATTCCATTTTCCGGGATTTATGTTTCTGAATAAAATAACACAACACACTGATAGCATTGGTAATGCTTCCGCAACATTTTGGAAGTCCTGCAATTTACGGAAGGCATACAGCATGCCTCAAGGTGTTAGAGCAACAGTTCCACCGCCTATAATTTTCAACAATGAAAGTTACTTAGTTGGTAAAATGAATGGCAGTTTTATTTTGCCCGCTCAATATCTGGTACTATCCAACTTTTATTAAAGAATGGCTCTAGTGGGCTATAGAGGCGCAGTAGCACAAACCAGCCTTTTTCCGGAACTGTCTGAATCCAGTTGCCATCTGGCACATTTGCAGGTTTGCGCGGTGAAAAATAAATTGTGTAAGTGCCATCTGCTTCTTTTTGCGCAGCTGGTGTAGGGTAGCTCTGGCTACCAGCACGTGGAAATTTCTGTTCGGTTTGTAACATGGATCTGGTTTGATTATCGTAAAGTGTCAATGACCAGAATTTTGCTGCGGGTATATTGGCAGGTATTACTAATTTATAGGTACTGGCACCATCAAAGGCTTGTCCTGCTGCATCGAAAAAAGCACCAAGATATTGAGAGCCAATGTTCGTCAAGCGCATACACATAGCAGGAGTTATACCGGTGGCAGCATAAAACATGGCAATCCTTGCATTGAGTTTTCTTGCTCCATCATCAGGGTACTGCTCAATGCCCTGTTTTGTTATTTCAGGTGGTGGCCTAAGAAATTCATAACCACCAACAAACAAAGGATTCACCCAATGACTACTGCCGCTATAATAAATGAAACCTTCTGATGTTCTGGGCCTGAAGGAGATAGTCCGGCTAATGGCATTTCCCATAGCTATAGAACGCTCCAATATTTTACGGGTATTGGCATCTGGTTGAAATGTTTTTCCTTTTACAATGCCAATAGCGGCGAAGTGACCAGCAATTTCCGGTTCCAGTGCAGCAGCTGGTTGGTCCTGTACTGCGTCGTTCAACATGGTGAAAAAGGAGAAATCGGCCGGGGGAATTGTATTTATACTTTTTCCGCTACCTTCTACAAACCGTATTGCTGGAGGAGCTGAATTGGCGCCTAATCTGGCAGTACCATTCAGAAAAGCGCCAATACTGGTTCCCAATCCGCCAGGAACATAGGGATATATCTTTAAATGCTCTTTTACATTATTATCCGCAGGTTTAGGATCATCATTTTCCAGAAAAGCCCTACCCAATACTCCGACCTGGTTAGTTCTGCTATGACATACAAAATAACCGCCTTCAGGTAACTGTCCTTCATAACCTGGCGGAATAATCAGGAACTTTCCTCCCTGGCCTCTGTCTGGACCCGGCAAGCCAAAATCAGTAATCCAGCGCCACCACATATCATCTATTACCCCAAGTGTGTTCGGTGGTGTTTCAACCACCACAGGCCCTTTCGAAAGATCCACATAGGTCCAGAAGTAATAAGTATCTGCATTAGCTGTCAGAAATAGTGAGCTAGCGTCCATCAACTTGGAAAAGACAAGCACATCATTATCCTTAACCCCAAAATCATGAAACCCTTTTCTGATTGCCCATTGGGATACAACGGCATAGCCGTTTATAAAGGCATCCACTCCATGCAAATAATCTGATTCTTCATAAATTCGCTGTGCTGAGGACGCATCCGGGATTCCATCCTTAAATACCAAGTCTCCTACAGAGGTTTTTACCTTTGTAGGAGTAGAAATGGAATTAATAAGTGTAGGACTGATTTGCGCTGTGCTTCTGAGGGTCAATAGTATTAGTAACAGTAAAACATAAGTCAATCTCGAAGGGGGAATAAACTGCATAAAATCAAGTTGTTAAGAATTATGAAAATCATTTAACTTAATTTGTTTATGCAAGGGAAAGGATGTTGTATGTAATAGATAACAGGAAACAGGATCAAAGGTTTATTAATTATTCATTATTGGGGGAGAAAATCGTCGGAGGCACTAGAACGCAGTTCTACATTATCAAAATCTAAAAACATACATGCCTAATCAGTTTTTCCTTTTATCGTATGTGCATATTTATGCTTTAAATCAGTAAAGTATGGACGAAAAGAATATAATATACAGACGGCAACCCCAATGTTTTTCCCGATTGAACCAAACAGGTTTTGAATGCTACATTGATTGGTACGTGAAGAAGTTAACCGCCTTTCACAATCTAGTCCCGTACATTTCAAACTGCTGGACCTATTTACAAAACTCTATTTAAATTTAAAATTAGAGAAGTGTGCGAGTTGTTCCACATTATCAAGCCAACTACCTGTGAATGGATTAAAACAAAGAGATAGAAAGCAAATCAATTATTCCTTTGAAAGTATTTTATATAAAGGCTCTTCCAATGCTTTTGATAACTTCATTAAAGTAGTATAGGTGGGATTGATGATCCCACGTTCAATTTTACTCACATCACTTTTATCAATGCCGCTCCATGCTTCAATTTGGAGTAAGGTATATTTCTTTCCCTCCCTCGTCTTTCGAAGGTTTTCTCCCAATTGTTTTAATAATTCTATTTCGTTGATCTCTTCCATATTTTCCCAAAAGGGGAAAGTGGCAGGATTTTTTAAATAACACTTAGGGCTTTAACCCTAATTATTTAAAAAGCACTATCTTTGTTTATGAAAAGCATTTATAACACAAATGCAAAGTTAATTAACTTATTGATTTCTAATAGATTATTTGATGTGGAATAATTCCTGTTAAAATAACTAGCTTTGCGACCTTAAACTTATTAATCGCATTGCATTTTTTCGTTCTGGTGAGCTTGGCCGCGCCCAGAACAGAAACAGCAATGCTCATGTTGCTACTGGTTCACCAGTGCAGGCGCATGGGCTTGCTTGTTTAGTATCCGTGCGCGGCCAAGCTCAACGGAGAAAAGCAAGTGAGTACCGCGCCTTTTTTTATTTATAAAAAACCTCGGCTCTCCACTTATAAATTCTCTAAACTTCTTAACCTCTCAGAGGATCATCACTCACTTTCATGCCTATATGGAAGCGGCATCTATGTGCTTATCAGATAATCAAGAACAAATCACTATCTAAAAATATCTGTTATGACAAACAAAAAAGAAACTTCGCAAAAGAACAAAAACAGAGAAACCAACCAGAATCTACTTACTAATCCCGGCAATATGCTTTTTGATTTACACACGATGCTAACAAACTTACCGGTTCGTTTCAGGGAGCAAATAATAAAGGAGTGCGGCTTATCAACTCCCACATATTACAGAAATATGCGTCCTTCAGTCAGGATAGTTAACGGTGAAAAAAAGCACGTTATTCAAAGCTTTTCGAATGCTGAGAAATATATGATTCGGAAGGTTTACGACGAACTATTTAAATATTTCACGCACTACCACGCATCCTTTATGAAGTCAGAATGAAAGTCTGCTACCAAAAATGAACAATGAGCAATAAGAATGTAAGCATGAGGTTAGTCATGATTACTTGTTACAAATTGTCAATAAACGCCCTGACTATTCTTAGTCCGGGGTTTCTTTCATCGGGAGTTTTTGGAGTCCTTAGAAAGTGACTACCTGTTAACATTTATCAAGGTTTTGAATGAAGAAGATGTATGAAATGTAGTTGGAAACAATAAGTTTTTTCATACTTGATTACTGTTCTTATGAAGAAAAAATTATCGATTAAAATACACGTCAGTGCAGATTTTTTAGAAGTCATGAACGATTTATATTCTGAGTATAATATATCAGATACTATAAATAACATCTGGCTTTTGTATGCCAACCTCATTAAGGATAAGAAGGTTAGTAAAGAGTTGTTGCAAGACATGCTATCGTTTTGTGTGCTTCAACAACGGCTGATAACGGCTATTTATCTCTGTCCTTTACCTGATCCAGAGGCATTGGGTCTAACCAGGCAGACCAAAAAAATCGAGGAACGGGCAGCTTCCCTTGATTAAAAACCGCAGTAAAGTCCACTGCTTAATCTGTTTTTAATTTTGGTGAAACATTCAGATAACAACGGGCGGAAGTCCTTCCGCCTGTTGTTATCTTAAGATTTTTTATAATAAACATGGGGAAAACAGACAAGGGAGAATTCTTTCTCCCTTAATTAATCTTAAAAAACAATCCCCTGCGTAAGTCAGTCTACCTCCTTTTTCAATTTGACAAGCCATTTATTAATCTGATCTACAACTTCAGCTGAATCCTTATCAGGGTAATACTTTTTCATAAATTCAATGAATCCCGCAGTAGTTTTTTCATCCTCCCATTCCATTACAGTAAGGCTTAACATGGGCCATTTCTTTGTTTGCTGCATAAAGCCGTATAGTGGGAGGTACGGTGGGGCATAGTAAAATGAATTTTCTACCAATTCATCATATAACGACTTATTAAAAGCCCTTTTCATATCCCGGATCACATCATAGACAATACGGAATCTACTACCATACTGTACCGTTACTGCAAATGCCGGCATTCCCTTATCTTGAAAAAAGACATACATGTAATCAATAAAACCGTCCTCGGTCACGTCACACAGATCTTTGCTATAGTAGGCGTATTCCTTTTTAAACAGCTCTAAAGAAAAGTCTGGTAGGTTCTTATCAATAATAAAATCAATTAGCGCATTTTCCTTTTCAATAATAGCTTCGATAGAAGGGCCTCCTGTGACTCCTGCTACAGATAGAAAATACCTGGGTTTAGAAAACAATTCAAAATAGTAGCTTTTAAAAAAGATTGTCTTTCGGTCAAATGTTACTTGTACATATAACGGATAGGTAAGTTTTCCATGCAAGGATACTTGTTTAAGCCGGTCATTGAAATATGTTTTATAGCTAACCTTATATGTTTTAGTCATTCTAAATCGCTTTTATGCCGGTTGGTATGCAAAATGTGTAACAATCTTTTTATAGTCATTGTTTTGCAACACAAATTGTATCAAACAGTCAATATTAGTAAAGCTAGGTAAAATTTAGTGTAAATTGGAAAAAAGTTTAGGTAAAACATAAACTATCAAAACATATTTCTTATATTAGCATTAAGAAGGGGATTCCCCTTGCACAGGGATTTTGTGAACTTGATTAAAGCGGAGGTGCAAATGGACAAAATAAGGCCGGAAAAAGCAGCGGAAATGCTAAGGCAAAAAGGTATAGAAGTAACGGTAGAGCAGGCAACATTTATACTTGAATTTCTACGTAGATTAGCAAACATTATAGTGGCTCAACATCTGGAAAAACAGCGCAAACAGTAGACTACAACTGAATTAACTTATTTGATAACCCCCAAATTATGAAGAAATGAAAATAGCTGATTTGTATATCCGCGTAAGTACTGATGAACAGGCAGTAAAAGGCTATTCACAGCGTGGCCAGGAGGAACTTTTACGCAAATACTGTGGGATAAACGATATATCCGTTCGCAAAGTGATTTATGAAGATCATTCCGCCAAATCCTTTAACCGGCCCGAGTGGAAAAAATACTTGTTAGAACTAAAGAAATATAAGGGGAAAGCTGATCTTGTGCTATTCCATAAATGGGACAGGTTTAGCCGTAATGCCGGGGATGCCTACCAAATGATTAACACCCTTCGTAAATTAGGTGTAGAACCGCAAGCCATTGAACAACCGCTGGACTTATCCATACCGGAAAATAAAATAATGCTGGCCTTTTATTTGGCAGCTCCCGAAGTAGAGAACGACAGGCGGGCATTAAATGTTATTCATGGTATGCGTAGGGCTAGGAAAGAAGGACGTTACATGGGGCTGGCACCTGTTGGTTACGCCAATAAAACAGATGAAGCCGGAAGAAAGTATATAGAACCAAAGGAACCTCAAGCGGGTATTATACGTTGGGCGTTTGAACAAATAGCAGAAGGCGTAATTAATACGGAACAGGTTTTTAAGATAGCTAAAGAAAAGGGATTTAGAGGTACTAAGAGCCTTTTCTGGTTTGTCATCCGCAACCCTGTTTATTGTGGAAAAATTTTCATTCCCAAGTACAAGGACGAAGAAGCCCGCTTTGTAAAAAGTCAGCATAAACCTATTATCACAGAGGCATTATATTATCAGGTACAGGACGTACTGGATGGCCGAAAAAGGCATTACCGCCTTAAAGTAATATCGAACGCCACGTTGCCTTTACGAGGCTTCCTAATATGCCCTAAATGCAGCAAATTGCTAACGGGTAGTGCGTCCAAAGGACATACTAAGTACTATTCCTATTATCACTGCTTTGATGGCTGTAACAGCCGCTTTAGAGCTGATAATATAAATGACTTGTTTGTGCATGAACTTAAAAAGTACATTCCGCGCCCTGAAATGATAGACCTGTACAAAATAACATTATCAGAAGCATGGTACGAACAAACGAACCACCTGCAAGACGACCGTAAACAACTGTTGGCCGAAATACGTAAGCAGGAAGAAAAGCTGTCTTATATCAGAGATTTACTTACCTCCAAGCAAATAGAGCCTGCAGACTTTCGGGACATGAAAACGGAATGTAGTAGCAAGTTAGAAAAACTGGAAGCAAAACTAAGCACCAATAACCACGACCAAGTTAATATTGGCGATCTGTTAGAAAAAGGGCTGAACAACCTTTTAAAGCTGGATTATGTGTATGAAACCGGGGATATTGAGAAGAAGCGGGAAATAATTAGTTCGATGTATCCTGAAAAATTAAGTTTTGACGGATTTATACTTCGAACT
>NZ_DATCVJ010000862.1:0-2224 GCF_036566945.1 Chitinophaga sp.
GGTGGCGGCGGTGGTTACGATCGCGGCGGCGGTGGCGGTGGTTACCGTGGTGGCGGAAGCCCAAGACAGGGCGGAAGACCTCAACGCTTTGAACCAAAACCTGATAATAAAATTTACTTTATCGCCCTCCTGCCAACTGCAGAAGTAGGTAAAGAAATCATAAAAATAAAACAGGAATTTGCAGAATCATATGGCCCAATGTACGCATTGAAAGTATTGCCACATATTACCCTGCAAGTACCTTTCACGGCTGATCCGGCACTGGAAAAAGCTTTCTGTGATGAACTGACGGATTTTGCCAAAACACAGGCACCATTCGAAGTTTCCCTGAAAGGCTTCGGTACTTTCCCGAATAAACAAAACCGTGTACTCTTCATCAACGTGGAAAAAAGTGAAACCATGTCTGCCATGCACCGTCAACTGATCAACTTCCTGCGTAAGGAATTTGGTTTCAGTACAATGCTGGCACGTACAGGCTTTACTCCACACGTTACCGTGGCCTTTAAAGACCTGGAAGATGATCAGTTTAATAAAGCATGGCCTGAATATGAAAACAAGGAATATGAGGCTACCTTCAAGGTAAATAACCTCTACTTCCTCCGTCACAACGGTAAATCATGGGAAGTCCTGCAGAAATGCAAATTAGGTGGCGCCTGATAAAAGCACCTCCTTTAAGATAAAAAAGGCCCCTGCATTTGCGGGGGCCTTTTTCGTTTTATAAACACAGACAGTATAACAGTATAGGTTATACGAAGTTAGTGGCTTATTGTTTGGTCACCTTTCCAGATCCCTTAATATTACTCACTACATTGGCCTCGCCCTTGTAATGCACTTCGCCGCTGCCATTGATTCGCACATCCAGTTGCCGCCGCACAAATATCGCATGCTCCCCCGAACCACTGATCGTAATATTCGCTTTTTGAACTTCCATATCGGTACCCGATACCGTTCCACTTCCGTTAATTTCACTGTTATGTGTGCTGGCACGGCCTTTCAGTACCATATCGCCCGACCCGTTAATAGTTGTATTCAGGTCAGTAGTGGCCAGTGTAAGCCAGCCTTTACCACTGCCGTTAATTTCATACTTAAAGAGAGACGTATGTATGGTGTCCTCATTATCTGCTGTACCCGAGCCATCAAACTGTAGTCGCTGAAAAATCGGACTCTGTATATATACTTTTATAGGCAAATGATTATGAAGACGGGTTCGCTCCCGGATACGCACATACAGCGTGTTTGCATGTACACCTGTTTCTACCACGCCTATAATATTATCTTCTGCTTTTATCTCTAAAGCAGTCACTGCGGCCTGTTTCAGGTGTACCTCGAAATCGCCCGATACTTCCACATCCGTGAGCGCGCTAATATTGCGGGTTTGCGATATCACATGGCCCGAACCATTGATGTTTTCTTTTGTACAACTGGAAAGTATAATGCTGAAAATAGCTATCATCAACAGCAACCATCCTATACTTAAACTGGTGTACGTAATTATAAATTGCTTTTTCATATCGTCATTTTTAGGGGGCTTTAAGAAATGACGTGTATGGAACAACATACCCCTACGTAGCAATTTAATTTCTGAAGAAGAAGAGGAGAGGAGATGCCCTTTAAATGGCCACCCGGGCAGAAACGCACATAAAAAAATAAGCCGGCCGTACAGACGTACGGAACCGGCTTTTTGATTAACCCCTATGAAAACAAACTATTGCTCTTACTTAATGTGCTAATTTAATTTCTCCTAAATCAGTGGACTTTCCTTCATCCACCTTAACATCTGTAACAGTTGCAGGTTTAAATGGCGCTTTCGCCCCTATAATAACGGTATATGCACCCACTTTCGCATGTTCAAAACTAAAGGCACCATCAGTAACAGGTGATGTTAATGTATCTGTTCCCTGAATGGCCCAGGCTTCTGTGGCCCCCTCTGCCGGAGTTACTTTACCTGCTATGGTTCCACCGTCAACGCCCTTAAATGCGAATGCTCCAAATGCCACAGTTGCAAGTGCTAACATGCTTACTTTTATCTTCTTCATAGCTTACAATTTTAAATGGTTCAACAATAAAGGTTATATGGTAAGTAAAGGTGTTAGCATTTTTTTATTCCTGTTTTTAAGATGTAAAAGAACTTGTTGTTGAAAGCCAATTTTGCAATTACGGTGCCATAATATTTTGAACGCTGACCATTTAACATATCTTTTGGAAAGCTGAAGGCTTAAGGCAT
>NZ_DATCVJ010000863.1:0-8266 GCF_036566945.1 Chitinophaga sp.
GGCCAGCGGCGCATATGGGTTGGCCGCTGAAATCTGGTCCTGCACCACATCACGGGCAATGGTTTCCCGAAGCAGTTCCGGGATGGCGGCCAGTGGAAACTTCTTGAGTGAACGCATGGCATATTCAGTGCCGGTACTGTCTTCCAGACGAAGTGAATGTGTTTGTTTACCACCACCGCGTTGCAGAATCTTTAATCCTCCTTTGGCAGTTTTCAGATCTAACACCGGGAAGTTCAAAGGTGTTGCCCATACCTTCCGGTAATTTTCTCCCAATAAAAATTTATGAAAGCGCCCTACTTTATTATACTGCGAATCAGCCGGCATAGTAATAAATGGAGGCAACTGTTCCGGTGCAGCATAGGTCATAGCCTGCTGCGGAATGTCCTGCAGGCGGAAAAGATTATCGCTGAAAACTGGTGTGCGCCCACTGTCTGCAAAATAATACTGTACCCGTACGGTGCCATCCGTCATTAATTCAACGGTGCTAAAGCCGTTGGCCGTAGAGGCAAACGATGACTTCGCCCCTTTCTTAACCCGGTTATGCTTGGCGCCACTGCCACTTACCACATAGTTATTTTGTTTATCCTTGATGAGCTGCAGGGTATGGTCATGACCAGATACAAATACTACCGGGCCATGCGGCTTCAATGCTTCCTCTACCCCTTTGACCATTTCCTTGTATTTGGGATTGGGAATATCTTCCGGCGTACCAAAAACACCCCGTGCAATGGGATAGATAGAACCTATTACCGGTAAAGGCACATACAGTGCGGGGTTCAGGTCTGTTAACGGGAAAATGTGTTGTTTGATCGTATAATATCCGCCATGAATACCATAGCTACGGAACGGATGATGCGTTGCAAAAACGATCAGCTTATTACGGTTCAGCGCAACTATTTCCGATAGTTTAGTAAGTACTTCGTCCTTGTCTTTACAATCGCAGGAAGACTCCAGTCCTGGCTTTTGATAAGGGAACACCCACCATTCGCTGTCCATAATGATGAGGGTGACTTTATCTGAGATCTTCACTTCTATGGGGCCCGGACATCCTTCTTTAGGCTCAAACGTTACGTTATCCAGGTGTTGGGAATCTACATATTGTTGCTGGTTGCGAATAATATCCCATCCATCGGGCTTACTTTTATCCCAGTCGTGGTTGCCGGGAATGATGTAGCCCTGTGCTTTGGTTCCCCGCAGCAGGTTGATCTGGTAGTCGAGAATTTCTTTGGCAACGGGAAACTTATTACTGCCGGAATCGGGTAACCCTTTCGGATATACGTTATCGCCCAGGAACAGGATGGTATTCCTGCTGTCCTGCAGGTCGAATGTTTTACGTACGGCATCTACTACTGCGTTTTGTCCGTTGCTGTGCAGCTCTCCTGCATCGCCGATGAGAATAATCCGTTTTGCCACATCGGGGGTTTGGGCATATCCGATACAGTAACCGAAAGCAAATAAGGCTATAAAGATGATGGCTGATCTGATCATTTTGACTTGTAAGTAAATTTAAGAATACTGGCGGTACCGTCATAGCCGCCTTCATTTGAAATAAACATATCCCCGTTGGGGGCAAAAGCAATTCCTTCCGGTTGTAAAAATAAACGATGTTTCAGGTTATAGGCCTCCTGTACATGGCCCTGCAGATTGGCTATTACCAACAGGCCATTAACAGATGCCACGATATACAGTCTTTTTTCAATAGGGTGAATAGCGGCGGCAGAAGGCTTGAAAAAACGCATATCTGTGCCAGCCAGCCTGGCTATTTCCTTGGTATCGAAACGGTAAATAGCAGTAGTATCAAATGTTTTAGAGGCCAGGTCAAAGCGATAGGCGCTGGTAAAACCCACCTTTTTATCGTCTTCACAGTTCTTACAGATCATGATAATACTGTTTTTGGCGCTGTCGTAGTAGGTGGTTTCAAATTCCTTTTTTCCTTTAATGGGCAATTTGTAATGATCGCTGTAAACACTATCGGAAAACAGGCCATGCAACTGGAACAGTGACCCGTTACTTTTGAGTACAAACCAACCACTATCGGTATGACAGATATCTTCGTAATCGCCGTCTTTAGCAAATTTATAATAATGATAGGGCTTTGTAGCCGCTATGTCGACCTCATAAACTCTTCCTTCTTCATCATTAATAGCCATTATTTTATGTTCATCCGGAAACAGTTCTATCCCTGATATTTCCTGCACGGATTCCCGCAAGCGGTAACGTACCGGCTCTTTTAGATTATAGCCGGCCGGAGAGCCATATACTTTTTGTTCCCTGTCGCCGAAACCATTGCATGACAGTAAAAAGAGAAGAAAAATTAACCCAATCCGGATATCCATAGTGCAACTTTATAGCATAAATTTAACTCAAAAATGCAGTAACTTAGGTTACAATTGCGATTTGTATACGTGAATTGGTGAACATACCGTTATATGTACAATTAAAAGCAAGAATTGTACAACATATTTCGCCGTTTCTTATCTTAATTTTCGTCTTCCTTATGCAAAACAATGTTATCATAGATGCAGCCCGGGATTATGTACTAGCCCAGTACCAACAGCACCCGCGCCCTAACCTGGTATATCACAATCTTGTTCACACCCAACAGGTGGTACAGGCTGCCGCGCAAATCGCGGCCCATTACCGTTTGCAGGATGATGAACTATTGGCAGTTTATGTAGCTGCCTGGTTCCACGATGCTGGTTATCTAACGGGAGAGGGAAAAGTACATGAAGAAAACGGGGCCAAAGAAGCCATCCAATTTTTACAGCAACAACAAGTACCAGAAAATGTTCAGACCATGGTACAGGGAGCTATTATGGCTACTAAAATGCCACAGTCGCCACATACCCTGGTAGAACAAATTGTTTGTGATGCGGACCTGTCTCACCTGGGGTCAAAAGAATTTGCAGACCGTAACAAATTGCTGCGGCATGAACTGGAGCTTACTTACGAACATGAAATACCCGCCATTAAGTGGCTCACAAATAATGTCGCCTTTCTAACCGCCCATCATTACTGGACAGATTACGCACAAACGCTGTTCAAGCAACAGAAAGACGATAACCTGGCGAAGCTGCAAAAGAAACTGGAAAAAAAATCGGCCGAAGCGGCGGAGGAAGCCGGCGTTGTTCCGGGAGCCAAAGATGCACCCAAAACCGCCAGCGAAAAGATTAAAAAAGATAAGACCAAGAAACCTGACCGGGGCGTAGAAACCATGTTCCGCACCACTTCTACCAATCATATCCGGCTCAGTTCCATGGCCGACAGCAAAGCGCATATCATGATTTCGGTGAACTCTATTATCATTTCAGTGATATTGAGTGTGCTCATACGCAGACTGGAAGACTATCCCAATATGGTGATTCCTTCTCTCATATTTCTTACCACCGCCGTACTAACCGTTATATTTTCAGTGTTGGCTACCCGGCCCAATGTGACCAGTGGCGTGTTTACCAAAGTTGATATTGAGAAGAAAGATGCCAACTTGTTGTTCTTTGGCAACTTTTTTAAGATGCAACTGGAAGAATACCAGTGGGGTATGAAACAGATGATGAATGATTCTGACTTTCTATACAGCAGCATGACCAGGGATATTTATTTCCTGGGTGTAGTACTGGGACATAAGTACAAGCTGCTGCGCATTTCTTATAATATTTTCATGTTTGGTCTTATTATTTCTGTACTCGCATTTTTGATTGCAGCAATTTTCTTCCCGGTAAAAGCATAATGATTCATGGGTGTTCCTTTATATAACCGCGATCTCAGCTGGTTATCCTTTAATTACCGGGTATTACAAATGGCGGCAGACCAACAGGTACCACTATACGAACGAATTCGGTTTCTGTCTATTTTTTCCTCCAACCTCGATGAGTTTTTTCGGGTGAGAATGCCGGCGGTATTAGCGATCAACAAAGTATTGGAAAATGATCCGGCGGCAGGCGAAAACGAGTCTATCAGCAGTAGCACACTCACCGAAGTGTTGCAGGAAATCAACCGGCAACAACAGGAATATGGACAAATCTTTACCGGCAGTGTGCTGCCGGCATTGTTATCTCACGGTATACAACTGTATTATAATCAGCCATTGCTGGAAGCCCACCATACCTTTAGCAAAAACTATTTCCTGACCACTATACTGGCTTATCTGCAACCAGTATGGCTCACGGGTAAATCAAAAAAATTATTCCTGGAAAATAATGCGCTTTACCTCGCCGTAACGCTGATTCCTAAAAACAATGATGCCGTACAGGAATATGTGATTGTGAATATACCCGCTGCTCTGCCGCGTTTCCTGCAGTTACCTGCGCTGGAAGGTATTCACTACATTGCTTTCCTCGATGATATTATCCGCACACATCTGGGATATCTTTTTCCCGACTATACCATTGCCGGCTGCCACAGCGTGAAACTCACACGTAATGCCGACATGGACATGGATGAGATCAAAGGAGATATCCTGGAAGAAGTAGAAACGTTGATCCGTAAACGTGAGTTGGGCGTACCTACCCGTTTTCTTTATGACGCCTCGATTCCCTTACCGCTCCTGCATTTCCTCGCACAACAGTTTGATGTACAGGAAGATGAAATGGTAATGGGCGGACGCTATCATAACCTGAAAGACCTGGCCGGTTTGCCGGAGCCTCCTGGGTTGGTACATGCCGATTATCCGAAAGTAATTCCTGCAGAAAACAAAACCATAGTGGCTACCGATCGTTTGCTCGACCTGGTATTGCAACAGGACCTCCTGATTCACCTTCCTTATCAGCGTTATGATTATGTGCTGCGCTTTTTCAGCGAAGCGGCCACAGATCCGGATGTAGCAGAAATTTATGTTACCCTGTACCGGATTGCATCCGGCTCTCAGATAGCGCAGGCGCTGATCAGCGCCGCCAAAAACGGTAAAAAAGTGACCGTATTTGTAGAGCTGAAAGCCCGTTTCGATGAAGCCAATAATATACGCTGGGCAAAGAAAATGAAAGATGCCGGCGTAAAACTGATCTATAGCATTCCTGGCATGAAAGTGCATGCCAAAACCGCACTGGTTAAGCGTAATCGTGGTTACCAATGGGATTACTGCGGGTTAATTGCCACCGGTAATTTTAATGAAAGCACTGCACGTTTTTATACTGATCATGTGTTGTTTACTGCCCATACAGGTATTACCCGGGAGATGGAATTGCTGTTCCTCTACCTCCAAAGCAGGGAACAACCAGTGACCTACAACTTCCTGCATTTCGAACATTTGCTGGTAGCCCAGTTTAATATGACCACCCGATTTGCCGGCCTGATAGATCGGGAAATACAGCACGCAAAAGAAGGTAAGCCTGCCCGTATTATCATCAAAATAAATAACCTGCAGGAAAGAGGCATGATAGCCAAACTGTATGAAGCCAGTGAAGCAGGCGTACAGGTAGACCTTATTGTGCGCAGCATCAACTGCCTGGTACCAAACATTCCGGAAAGTCAGCATATCCGCATCATCCGCATTGTAGACCGCTACCTGGAGCATGCCCGCGTATTCATCTTCCATAATAATAACCAGGAGGAAGTATATATGGGCTCCGCAGACTGGATGAACCGTAACCTCCACCGCCGCATAGAAGTATGCGTGCCGGTATATGTGCCGGCCCTGCAGCAACAGCTGAAAGATATTGTGCACCTGCAACTACAGGACCCACACAATGCCCAGCAAGCCATACAGTCGTATGTGCAAAATATAGTGTAAATTAGATATCCTTATTTAATCGATTTTTATGAAGAAATATGTTTGGACGTTGTTATTGAGTATTGCCTTTGCGATTCCTGCCACACAGGCGCAAACACATGACCTGGAACACATTTATAATCCTGCCGCCGACGCAAAAGCCGACATCGCCGCTGCCGAAAAACAAGCTGCTAAAGAAAATAAACATGTGCTGCTGCAAATAGGTGGTAACTGGTGTATCTGGTGTAAAAGACTGTATAAATTCATCGAAGACGATGCAGAGCTGAAAGCCACCATGAACGATAACTACGTTGTATATCACCTGAACTACAGTAAAGAAAATAAAAATCTGCCTATCCTGAAAGAGCTGGGATTTCCACAGCGCTTTGGTTTCCCGGTACTGGTAATACTGGATGCAAAAGGCAACCGGTTACATACGCAGAATTCCGGATTACTGGAATCAGCAGATACTTATGACAAGAAGAAAGTGCAGGAGTTCCTGAAACAATGGTCACCAGCAGCGTTGCTGCCCTCCCATTACATCAACGAATAACATGGTCATGGATAACGGCATTACCACTTTTAATACGGATGCTGTGCAATCTTTTCAAAAGTTTGCACAGCATCCGTTTAAGTTTTCGGCCTACCTGTTCTGGAAACTTCCGGCAGCATGGCTTTCCGGCGTACGGCTGCAATCACTGGAAACAGACACCTGTGTTACTTCCGTACCTTTTCGCTGGTTATCGCAGAACCCTTTTAAATCTACCTATTTCGCCTGTCTGGCGATGGCGGCAGAACTCAGCACCGGTCTCCCGGCAATGATGTATGTACGCAGCGCTCCACGGCGTGTATCCATGCTCGTTACCGGCATGGAATCTACTTTCGTAAAAAAGGCTACCGGCCTCACGTTATTTACCTGTTCAGAACTCCCCCTGTTAAGAGCTGCCATTGAAAAAGCACTGAACAATGATGCAGCGGAAACCGTTACGCTCCATAGTGAAGGCAGAGATAAAGACGGCATATTAATTGCCTCTTTCGCGATCACCTGGTCGTTTAAAAGTAAATCGTAAAACGGCGAACCCGGTTCGCCTAAAAACACAGATATGAAGATTGCATTTCACGGCGCCGCGCGCACCGTTACCGGATCAAAACACCTGATCACACTCAAAAATGGTAAAAAGGTTTTATTGGATTGCGGTATGTTCCAGGGCATGGGACATGAAACCGATGGTATGAACAGGGATTTCGGATTTGATCCGCAGGAGGTGACTTACATGGTATTATCGCATGCACATATCGACCACTCCGGCCTCATTCCCCGACTGGTAAAAATGGGCTATGGTGGCCACATCTTCTGTACACCCGCTACCCGCGATATGACAGAAATTCTGCTGATGGATTCTGCCGAAATACAACAGTCAGATGCAAAATATACCAATAAAAAAATGGCACAGGAAGGTCTTCCCTACGTACAACCACTGTACAGCGTGGAAGATGCCAAGATTGCTATTAATTCACTAAAGCCGATGGGTTATAATACCTGGGCCCATATAGATCCGGATATTCAGCTCATGTTTACCGATGCCGGTCACATTGTAGGCGCCGCCTCCGTGCATCTGCGGATTACGGAAAATGGTAAAACAGAACAAATCTCCTTCAGCGGTGATATAGGCCGTTATAATGACGCCATCCTGAAATCACCGGCTACCTTCCCGCAGGCAGATTATATCCTGATAGAATCTACCTACGGCAGCACACTGCACGCTGATGCTGCACCAGCAGATGATGAGTTGTTACGCTATATCCGGAAAACCTGCATCGAAAAAAGAGGTAAGCTCATTATCCCTGCTTTCAGCGTAGGCCGTACCCAGGAACTGCTGTATGCCCTCAACAACGCACAACTGAAAGGTACCCTGCCTAAAGTGGAGATCTTTGTAGACAGCCCCCTCTCTACAGAAGCTACCGCTGTTACCAAGGCACATCCGGAAGTGTTCAACAAAGAAGTATCCAACCTGCTGAAAAGAGACGATGACCCATTCGACTTCCCTGGCCTGCGTTACATCAAATCAGTAGATGAATCCAAAGCGCTGAACTTCCGCAAGGAACCCTGTGTGATCATCTCTGCATCCGGTATGGCAGAAGCAGGGCGCGTAAAACATCATATCGCTAATAACATCGACGAACCACAGAATACTATTCTCATTGTAGGTTACTGTGAACCACAATCATTGGGTGGACGCCTGATGCGCGGCGCCAAAGAAGTATCTATTTATGGTACCCGTTTCCAGGTAAATGCGGAAGTAGGCGTAATCCGCTCTATGAGTGCGCATGGCGACTATGAAGACTTAAGTCAGTGGCTTGCCTGTCAGCATCCTAAAGAGGTAAAAAAATTATTCCTGGTACATGGAGAATATGATGTGCAGCAAATTTTCAGAAACTGGTTGCTGAAAAAAGGCTTCCTGGATATTGAAATTCCTGAGCGACATTCTGAGCTGGGACTGAGTTAAGCGATTTTTTGTCTTTGTTCAGGATTATACTGATTTAGATGATTTTCAAGATTTT
>NZ_DATCVJ010000864.1:0-2848 GCF_036566945.1 Chitinophaga sp.
ACCATCATTCACAACGTCGCCTCCTGCAAGATGTGCAACCGGTATATTCATATATGCACCTGTAAGCGTTACGGTAATAGCTTCTTCACGGTCACCAACCACCGCAATAATATCTGGCTGCTCTCTGGCGAACACCTGCGCCAGTCCATTAATTTGTGTTCCAATACCAATAAGTCTGGCAGTATTATCTCCTGAGCCAATCAGGTTATACACTCTATCAGCTATCTGAAACCCATCGCTTTCAATATTCTTAACCGTTTTACCATATAAATCAGACAAATGGGCCCCTGTTACCACAATCTTCAAATCTATATCCGGCCGCTTTTCAAGCAACTCCAATACCGGAAACATGATATCATATTCTGATCTTGCTCCGGTGACGAAAAGTATCTTACGCATAAATTATATGCTGGTTTTAATTAGTAAACATCAGAATCGCCCAATTGGATCCACCAATTATCAGCTCCAGATAAATTTTTCTCTCCAAAAGACCTGGCAGACCAATAGGTAACTGGTGCGACGTTAGCAAAGCCAAGTTTCTCCAGCTGACCATGACGTACATCCTCCAGTGGCATCCACATATTTAGCTGACTATACTTATCAGCCGGAAAAGAAGCCGCCAGGTGCTGAATAACTTTCTTTGTCATCTTAGCTTCAGCAGATACACACCAGTCAATAATATCCACTTGTTTCTTTCCGTTTGTTCCACCTGCGTTATACTCTTTACATACAACAAAACCTCCCTGAACAGCGGTTAAATCAAAAACGATGTAAGTATTCAGTGGGTTATCAATATATCTCCAATTCAAATAGGTAGCATCTTTTTTCACCCCGAGATGATCGGCAAAATATTCCATGAAAGCATTTTCATGGGATTTGTCAAACTGCCTGGTGTAGGTGATACTATCATCCTGCTTCGGCGTCAGTTTATCGATAGCGCAGGAAAACATAGGTAATACTGTGATATCTTTCCACTGCAGGTTGCTAACAAATCCTCTATGAGAATTATTATTAGGAAATCCCCAAACGCCTGCTGCCCAATACTTTTCTTGCATATCTTTATAAAGACTTTCAGAAAGCAAAGGGAAAATACCAAGACCGGTAAAATCAGGATGCGTCATGGTAGTCATAGACAATCCTGTAAGTAGTGTTTGTTGGTAATCACACAATTCAACCGGAGAAACAGCATAATGCCCAATCAGTTTATCCCCATTCCACATGAGTTTAATCATGAACTGTTTGCACGGGTTATCAGCAAATCGCCATTTCCAGTAGGATAACGGCATCGGCTTGCCGAAAACCAGCTCAAAAAGTACGACAATATCATTTTCATCTCCGGATTTATAATCCCTAATTTCCATGATTATAATTTAAAGTGTAATCATTTCATCTACACTGAAATCCTTGTTGGCTGTTTGGCCCAACACTTCATCCCAGCGCATAGGGCTAATACCTGTACCAGGGCGCTTTATCCCCAGGTTTTCCAAACTAAATTTTTGACCTTGTTTTATCTCTACGCTGGCTACAATACTTTTCCGGGCAATTAAAATGTTCTTTGCTTCTGAAGGAGACGGTTTTTTCACACCATCTCCCAATGCTTTCTCTATATTTCGGATGGCACTAACCATATTCATTAGTTCAATAGGATCCAGAGATGCCGGATGATCAGGACCTACCATGGTTTTATCCAGGGTAAAGTGTTTTTCAATGACCGTTGCACCTAACGCGACAGCAGCAATGGGGACCTCTATACCCAGTGTATGATCTGAATATCCGATATTAACCCCAAGTTGTTCTTTGATAGTAATCATTGCTTTCAGATTCACATCCATCATAGGCGTTGGATACTCTGTATTGCAGTGCAAAATGGTAATCCGGTCTTTGTCCGCTCCATTATCTATCAGTATTTTTATTGTTTGCGCCACTTCTGCCAGATCTGCCATACCAGTAGATACGATAAGATCAGGAAACGCTTTAGTCATTTCCCGGAGGTAAGGCAGATTTACAATTTCTCCGGAGGGAATTTTTCCGATAGTAACCCCCATTCTCTTAATCAGGTCGATGCTGCTAAAATCGAATGGGGTGGACAAAAAAGCAATTCCCTTTTGGTTGCAATATTCAAGGAGTTCCCAATGTTCTGCTTCGGAAAGCTCCAGTTTTTTCACCATTTCCAGTTGGCTCTCCGCTGATTTTGTGTTCTCTACCTGGTACTCCGCTTTCGGCGCAAACCGGGAAATATTTTTCTCTGCAACAAAGGTTTGAAATTTAACATAATCGACACCTGCTTCTGCAGCCTTATCAATTAACTGCTTAGCAAGTTGGATACTGCCATTATGATTAACGCCAGCTTCTGCTATTATTATAACGCCACTTTTCATATGCTCTCTAATTGATTTTATGAAGAATTTTTGCTGGTACTCCCATAACAGTTACATTATCGTCTACATTTTTAGTAACCAAACTACATGCTCCTACAATTGAATTACTCCCAATTACTTTATACTGAAGAATAGTGGCATTGACACCAATAAGATTATTACTTCCTATACTAACTCCCCCTGAAATATTAACTGCTGGGTTAATCACATTACAATTACCAATTAACACATCATGCCCGACGGTGGTAGCCAGATTAAAAAGATTAAAAGAACCAATTTTAATTGAAGTTGTAAAAACGCAGTTGGCTGTTATTATGTTTCCATCTCCAATTTTTATATCTGAAAAATTACCAATAACAGATGGATGAATCAGATTAGGGAAAAGAAACCTACTTCTCAAACGATCAGAAATTTTCTTTATTAATTTCGGATCACCAACACCTATTGCCAAAGCAAGCTCACCTTCAATT
>NZ_DATCVJ010000865.1:0-8500 GCF_036566945.1 Chitinophaga sp.
CAACTATACCAACACCGGTTACAAAACCATGCTCAATGGTAGTTTAAACTATCATAAAGCGTTTAATAAAAATCATGACCTGAATATTCTTGGCGTATACAGCGAAGAATACTGGTACGATCGTTATCAGTCTTCCTCCCGCAACGACAGGATCTATCCAACACTGCATGAAATAGATGCTGCCTTACCCGGCACACAAACAGCCGGTGGCAATTCCAGTACAGAAGGATTGCGTTCCTATATTGGTCGTGTAAACTATACCGCGTTTGATAAATACCTGGTAGAGTTCAACTTTCGCTATGATGGCTCTTCGAAATTCCTGCCTGAAAACAGGTTTGGATTCTTTCCCTCTGCAGCTCTCGGCTGGCGGTTCATAGAAGAAGGTTTTATAAAGCACCTCGTAGGAGATGTCATAACCAATGGTAAGCTCAGGGTATCTTATGGTGGTTTGGGAAATAACAGCAGGGTAGGGAGATATGAACAGCAGCAAACCCTCGATGTCAGCAATTATATGAACGATGCCGGTATTGTGAAAGGGTTTGTAAATAAAACAATGATTAACCAGAACCTGACCTGGGAAGCGACGCAGGTGTTCAACGCCGGGCTGGATCTGGGCTTCTTCAATAATCGCCTGACAGCAGAACTGGATTACTACGACCGTTTGACTACCGGCATGAACCAGGAATCGGATTTATCTATATTACTGAACGGGGCTTATGCAGCTCCCCGCAGAAACATTGGTAATCTGCGTAACCGTGGGGTGGAAGGCAATTTCAACTGGACCGACAAAGCCGGTGACTTCCGCTACAGCTTTAACCTGAATGCTTCCTATAACAGAACGCAGCTGGAGAAATGGGCTGGCTACCTGCCACGTGACTGGGTGTACCTGGACCTGCCTTATCATTTCCTTTATAGCTACCAGGATAAAGGTATTGCACAAACCTGGCAGGATGTGTACAATGCTACTCCACAAGGCGCCAGTCCCGGTGATATCCTGCGTGAAGACCTGAATGGCGATGGCCGTATAGATGACAACGATAAAAAAGCATATCCCAACACGCAACGCGACAGACCTACTACCAACTTTGCCTTTGCGACAACTGTTAGCTGGAAGGGGTTTGATGTAGCCATCTTGTTACAAGGCGCCACGGGGCGTAAAGATTACTGGATCAACAACTACAACGATGTGAATTTCTCCACAGCGAGATATGCATCTTCCTGGGATACCTGGAATAATCCGTGGTCCGTGGAAAACCGTGCCGGCGCCTGGCCACGTTTAGGCGGCGGCGGTAAAAACAGGGAGCAAACTACTTTCTGGCTGGACGATATGAGTTATCTGCGGTTGAAAAATATTCAGCTCGGATATACCGTGCCTGCTTTCCTGGTGAAAAAAATCGGTATCAACAGTGTCCGCATTTTTGGATCTGCTGAAAACCTGGCCACTATCACCTCTTTCCGTGGATTGGACCCGGAACAAACCGGTAACAAGAGTAATGCATACCCACTGAATAAATCTTATTCAGCTGGTATTAATGTTGGTTTTTAAATGCTGAAATTATGAAAAGAACAACTGCAACGATACGTCTCGTAGCTATGCTGACAGGCTTTTCCCTGTTTGCCGGCTCTTGTACAAAAAACTTACTGGATCAGCAGCCTACCGTTGATCTGGGCACTGCCTCTTTCTGGAAAACGGAGGGTGATGCTACCATTGCCTTAATGGGCGCCTATGCGGATATACGTCCGTTATTTGACCGTGATTATTATTTTGATGGTCAGGGAGAATATTCCAAAACCCGCAATGCGTCTAACAGTACTGTAGAAAATAATTTGCAGAAAGGCGGGGCCTATTTTAAAGCCGGTTATGATCCTTCCGGCTACGCCAATAAGTTTGACAACTATTTTAAGTATGCCTATGGTGGTGTGAGTCGCGCTAACTACGTGATTGAAAACGTGACGAAGATGTTGCCCAATGCTATCAGCACTTCCATACCTAACCTGGAAGCGGTGATTGGAGAAGCGCGGTTACTGCGTGGCATGGTGTATTTCCGCCTGATTTCCATGTGGGGCGATGTGCCTTATATAGGTCATGTTATTAATGACAACTCGGAGGTAACGAGTTTGAGTCGTATGCCTATTGCGCAGATAAAAGATTCCATCCTGGCAGATTTCACCTACGCTTTTGAAAAGTTACCGGTGAAAGCTACTCAACAGGGACGTGTAGGCAAACCCGCTGCCCTGGCCTTTCGTGGCAAGCTGCAATTATTCTGGGCCTGCTGGAATAAGTTTGGCTGGCCTGAGCTAAGCACGTTCACACCGGATGCGGGTGCTGCTACTGCCGCTTATACTGCTGCCGCTGCGGATTTTAAAGCCGTGATCAATAACTATGGCTTAACGTTGTATATGAATGGGGAGCCGGGTGAATGTGATGAATTGGGTAAGGCAGATAAACTGCCTAATTACTATGATCTCTTTACATCCAAAGCCAATGGCAATCCGGAAATGATCATGGCCTTTAATCATGGTGGTATTGGTACTGGTCAGGGAGAAGAGTTGTTGCGTGATTTTGCGGGTCGCTCCCTGGAATCCGGTCAATGCTGGGTATCTCCCCGCTTTGAAGTCGCAGATAGGTATCAATCGACGATTACAGGCGATTTTGCGCCCAAGCTGATACCGATGAATCCTGCTACCCAGCCAACGGCCAGAACGGCCCCGAATTCGGCTTTAAATCCACAGAGCTATGCTAACCGTGACTACCGCATGAAAGCGTCTATTTTATGGGATTATGAAGTGCTGGCAGGGATGGCCTCTTTGAAACCTACCGGCTGGATTCCTTTCATCTATAAAAGCTGGGGATCGCAGGTAAAGATTGATGGGGTGAATTATATCGCCTACAATACCGATGGTTGTAAGTCGGGCTATGTATATCGCAAGTTTGTGCGTAACAAGGCGGGACTGGGCCGTAGCGATGGTGACTATGCTTACCCGGTAATGCGCCTCGCAGATGTATACCTGATGTATGCAGAAGCCAGCAATGAAGCCAGCGGACCACAGGGCGACGCCATCGATGTAGTGAACAGGGTGCGTCATCGTGGTAACCTCCCTCCGCTGAACGCCGATAAAACTGCTACCAAAGCCGATTTTTTCAATGCCATAGAACAGGAACGTATTGTGGAATTACTGGCCGAAGGACAACGTGGATTTGATCTGCGTCGCTGGAGAGCGATTGAGCGGGTATGGGGTCCTCCCAATGGTCCGGGTGTATCTGTAAGAGATACACAAGGTTTAGAGGTGGTACCTTATTTCCAGAATGCATCACAGCGTACGTATCAGCAGTGTTACATTTTTAAGATTCCACAGGAAGAGCGCGACCGTAATCCTAACCTGACGCAGAATACGCCATGGTTGTAACCCATTGGCTGAATTGAGTTTCCAAATAATAAACACCCACAAGATGAAAAAATATGCAATCATAACCCTGCTTTCTTTCTTTACTGCCCTCACCTGGATGGGTTGTAAAAAAGATTATCCGATAGATGAAGATGGCCTGCTGATTACTCCCAGAGCGGAGTGCTATGTCAGCAGTTTCGAATTGCTGGGACCCGACTTTCTGACGGTGCTGACAAAAAATGCCGTGGTAGATACGGCTGCCTGCACCGTTACGGCGGTGGTGGCATATGGCACCGATCTGAAGAATCTGTATCCGCAGTTTACACTGGTATCGGATGCTAAACTGGATCCGAAGATTGCCGGTAGAACCGATTTCTCTGACCTGGCTAATCCAAGGCAGTGGACGGTGGTATCGGGCAACCGGCAGGTAAGGAAAACGTATAAAGTGATACTGACCGTTCAGCCAAAGTGATTTTCATTTTAAAACATTGCATATGCGAAGTACATATTTTCAATATACACTCCTGTTATCTTCCTTTTTCCTGACACTAACTGGATGTGTGAAGGATAAGGATTATGCCGTGCCCGTGGCTAAAACCGAGTTGCAGAACGACTGCATCAAGCGTACACTGGGACCTAATATAGTAGGCCAGAACATTGAGTTTGCCTATGCCATGGCACTCCCTGCTACCAAAGGTAAAATAGTAAGCGCGCAGGTAGATGCGTCTATTGCCGGTGCGCCGGAAACTTACCTTGAAAACAAATCTTACTATACCAATGGTAGTACCGGTAATGATGTCGGCATATCTATCGGTGATCCTTCTGTTAACAAGGAAACATCGACTACTGTTATTTTTACGAAAGATACCAACGCCGTTACGCTCCGTTATTTTTACAGGATCCCGGAAGCAGCGCGTGGCCAAACGGTGAAATTTACCTTTACCGCAAAGAGCAGCGATGGGGAAACCGTTACTTATGCCATGGGACCTTATACCATTTCAAAAATGGATATGGCGCTGGATATGAGAGTGAAAGACGGTGATTCCTGTTACGTGTCACTCGCAGATATGAAAGTATATAATGCGGCCGACGCTGCTGCGAATGCAGATAAGATTGACCTGGTATACCTGTACCGTGCCATGTCTACGGTTACTTTCGCGCATGCACTGGTATCGCCCGGGTCCAATCCGGAATACCTGCCCGGCGTTACGTTGCCTGCCAACGTAAACAGGCGTACGAAAATCAGCAAAGTATGGGACCTGCGTGATTTTAACCTGGCGCGTTTACAATACGGTGTTTATATCGATGATGTGGATTTTATACAAAGGGATTTATCTTCTGCGCCAGACTATGCCATTAACCTGAAAAAGGAAGCTGGCGCCTGGGTAGAAACGGCAGATGGAAAATACAGGGGATATGTTTTTATTAATCTTACAGATGATAAAAACAAGCTGGCTGTTATCAGCATCAAGCGATACACCATGAAATAATAACCGGGAGGGTGTTTCAAAGTAGCGATGGTACATTTGATACACCCTCTTTTAATTTCCGGACGTGATGAAAAAAATATTTTCTTTTTTGCTGTGTTGTCTGCTGGCAAATGCAGGTAATGCCCAAACAACACCTTTTGTACATCCGGGGATGGACCAGTCAGGTAACGACCTCGCCTATATGAAGCAACAGGTGCTGGCGGGTGCGGAACCGTGGAAGAGTGCTTTTGAAAGATTGAAGGCTGCTACAGATACCTCCTATAACGTAGAAGCATATACGCATGTGCTGAGAGGGCCATCCGGCAATCCTAATATTGGTGGCAATGAGTTGTCGAAAGGGGCAGGACTGGCCTATAACTGCGCCCTGCTATGGTATATTACCAACGACAAAGCCTACGCCAATAAAGCCATTGCTATCATGAATGCCTGGTCGGGCCGGCTCTGGGATTTTGATTACAATGATGCCAAGTTGCTGGCTGCCTGGACAGGTCATGTATTTTGTAATGCAGCGGAAATTATCCGGCATACGAATGCCGGCTGGCAGCAAAAAGAGGTAGACCAGTTCACGCATATGCTGATGACGGTGTATTATCCGCTGATACGTTACTACTATCCCAATGCCAATGGCAACTGGGATGCGGCTATTATTCACACCATTATTGCCATCGCTGTTTTTACAGATAACCATGCGATGTTTGATAATGCAGTAGATCATTTTTTACATGCACCGGTAAACGGGAGTGTCTTTAAATACATTTACCCCAGCGGGCAGAGTCAGGAAAGCATGCGCGATCAAAACCATGTGCAGGCGGGCATTGGCGAGTTTGCCGGTGCTGCGCAGATTGCCTATACACAGGGAACGGATTTATTTGCTATTGCAGACAACCGCATAGCATTGGGGTATGAGTATACTGCAGGGTTTTTATTGGGCGACAGTACTTATTGTTATGGGCCTATTTCTTATCGGGTCAATGCATTGCGAGACGACTATGAATATGTGTACCGGCATTATGCTGCCCAAGGTATCTATCTCCCGAAAACAAAAAAAGCGGCAGACTCCATACGGCCCCGTGCGGCCCGCAGTATATTAACCGCACTGCGTACGCCGGCAAGCTATCGGAAAGTAAAAGGAGGCGGTACGCCGGTAGCCTCCACCATTGGCTATATAGCAGGTGCAGGCGCTCCCTGCGATGTGAAAATCCCTGCTAATGCGGTGTATGTATCACCGGGGCAGTCGTTGCAGGATGCGCTGAATAAAACCGCCGGCACTAACACCTGGGTAGTGGCTAAAAAAGGGATTCATACGCTCACGGCTACACTAAAAATTCCTTCCGGTGTTACGCTTTGCGGAGAAGGCGTTGGTACGGTATTATTTGTAGATCCGGCCTCTGGTATTAGAGATGCAGTGATCAATGCTACAGACGATATGCACGATGTAATCATCCGCGATTTGGTACTGGAAGGATCGATCACCACTGATACGGTAAAGGATCCCAATGGTAATCGCTCCTTCAAGGCGTTGGCCAAGCGTGGCGGCTTTATCTTCCGCGCACAACACACCGGACAAATGAAGCGACTGCAATTTATTCACCTCACCGTACAGGGTTGCACCTTTAACGGCGTGGAAATCAGTGGGGCAGATGGCATCACCATAGAGCGTTGCAACTTCAATGAAAATGGCTCCAGTATTATTCCCGGGCCACGGTTACAACATAACTTGTTGCTAAAACATTGTACGGATATCCGTATCCGTAACAGCCGTTTGGATACGTCTCCTTTTGGCAGTGGTATTGCTTTGGATCAATGTCGTGCTGTGGAGATCAACAGCTGTGAAGTTGCCCGTAATGCCTGGTATGGCATCAGTGTAGCCGGTTGTGAAAAAGTGGCCATCAAAGAAAATCTCATCGAAGCAAATGATCGGGGTGGGCTTTTGCTGGAATATTTTTACACGGGTAATAAGTATATTGACGTCCGTAAAAATCTGATACAGTATAATGCGGGTTATGGAATCACGGCCTATGGCGTGGAGAATGGTACTATGCAACTGAATAGGTATGCCGGCAATGGCAGTAACAAAGCACAGGAACTGATCAGTCCTGAGCAAAAAGTAATGATGGAGTAAAATATAGAAAAATGAATATGCGAAAATTTACCAGGACTGCGTTTGTATTATTGGCAGGATATTTACCACTACAAACAGTAGCGCAGCAGGCAACGCCGGCTACTTTTTTACTGAAGTCGTCCGTGCTCACACAAAGCAAAGCCGCTATTGCACAGCATGCACCCGCACAAACGAAAGCATTGGCTGACTTACTGCAGTTAGCTGATCGCGCTTTACTGCAGGGGCCCTATTCGGTAACGTTTAAAAGTCAGGTGCCACCGAGTGGTGATAAGCACGACTATATGAGTGTAGGTCCCTACTGGTGGCCGGATACGACCAAATCCAACGGATTACCTTATATCCGCAGAGATGGCGAAATTAATCCCGAACGGTATGCGGTGAAGGATGACGGTTATTTTAATTCCTTATGCAGTGATGTAAATGTACTGGGGCTGGCCTGGTTTTACACAGGTAATGAAAAATATGCCACCCAGGCTGCAAAGCTGCTGCGCACGTGGTTCCTGGACCCTGCTACCAAAATGAATCCGCACCTGAATTACGGGCAGTCCATCCCGGGCATTACGCAGGGGAGAGGTATTGGGCTGATAGATACCCGTGCAATGGTGGCGCTCATTGACGGCGTGCAGTTGTTAAAAGGCGCCAAATCCTTTCCTGCAGAAGATTTTAGAGGAGTACAAGACTGGTTTCGTCAGTTTCTTACCTGGATGCTTACCAGCAAAATAGGAAAAGAAGAACTGGTGGCGAACAATAATCACGGTACCTGGTATGACGTACAGGCAGTAAGCATGGCGCTGTTTACAGAACAGCCACAACTGGCAAAACAAATCCTGCTGGAACATACCACGAAGCGGATAGACCAGCAATTTGAAACCGATGGCCGTCAGCCAATAGAATTGGATCGCACACTCTCCTGGCATTATTCTGAATTTAACCTCCAGGGTTTTTTTGCGCTGGCCACGATGGGCGAACTGGTACAAGTGGATTTGTGGCATTATGAAAGTCCCGGCAAGAAAACTTTACGCAAAGGATTTGAATGGATGCTTCCTTTTGCTGAAAACAAGGCTGCCTGGCCGTACAAACAAATTAAGTCCCTGAATGTAGACGAATATGCGGAACTGGCCATGATAGCTCATCAGAAATATCCTGATCTGGATCTGGCTACATTCTGGAACCTACATCCGGTAACACCTGGTTACTCCTTCCTGTTGACAGGCTGGGGTAAATAGTTGTCTTCTTTTCCGCGAATCCGCGCGCTAACGACATAGATCAATCAACGATATGCCCCGTATCTGCACAGATGCGGGGTTTTCTTTTTATGCACTGCCGGCTGTCTGCATTTCTTTTTAGTAGGTTTACGAGGAGAAAAGATCTGCTTATGAAAAAAAAACGAGCGGAGGTTTGAATATATAAGAAGCTGATAGCTAGTTACAACGGAAAAATAAAGTGGTTTTTCATAAATAGAAATTTAATTATATTCATGATTACTATGAAATAATTGATT